>NZ_JBHVET010000090.1:0-17247 GCF_042802135.1 Kitasatospora sp. NPDC057512 | reverse complement strand
GGAGACGGACGGTCCGCCCAGCAGGGCGGGCAGTTCGGCGATCGAGCCGAGGACGTGGGTGGCGCCGTCGGCCCGCAGCCGGGCCTCGTCGTGGGCGCCGGTGAGGACGCCGGCGACGACCGGGGCGCCGGCCCGGGTGCCGGTCAGCATGTCGTAGCCGGTGTCCCCGGCGACAGCGATCTGGCGGACCGAGTCGATGCCGGTGCGCAGCAGCGCGGTGAGCGCCAGGTCGGGGTACGGGCGGCCGCGGCCGGCCTCGGCGGGGCAGAGGGTCAGGTCGGCGACGGACCGCCAGCCGAGGGCGTCCAGGATGCGGTCCTGGGTGGCCCGGGAGAAGCCGGTGGTGAGGACCACCTTGCGGCCCTGGCCGCGCAGTTCGGCGATGGCCTCGGCGGCGCCGGGCAGGGCGGCGCAGTGCCCGGCGTCCACCAGGTCGTGGTACGCGGCCTCGAAGGCGGTGTTGGCCCGCTGGGCCTTCTCCTCCGCGCCGAACAGGTGCCGGAAGACGGAGATCTTGGACTCGCCCATGGTGGCCCGGACGTGGGCCAGCATCGGGTCGAACTCCGGGCTGCCGGCCTCGACGCCGAGCGCCGCGGCGGCCGTGGTGAAGGCCTGCTCGACGAGGCCGTCGTCGGCCACGGTGGTGCCGGCCATGTCGAGCACGACCAGGCGGATGTCGGCGGTCACGGCGGCATCGGTCACGGCATCGGTCACAGCGGTGTCGGTCACAGCGGTGTTGCTCACAGCGGCGCTCCTTACAGGTTGGCGAGGTCGGCGGTGGTCTCGGCGATGGCGGGCGAGCAGGTCATGCCGCGGCCGCCGGGGCCGGTGACCAGCCAGACGCCGTCGCGCACGCGCTCGCGGTGGACGACCCGGGTGGTGTCGACGCACTGCGCGTACACCCCGGCCCAGCGGCGGCGGATCCGCGGCATCGGGCGGCCGAGCAGGTCCTCGACCACGCCGACCAGGTGGTCGTACGGGTCCTCGGCGACGTCGAAGCCGAACGGCTGGTCGTACTCGTGGGTGTCGCCGATGGTCAGGCCGCCGTCGCGGCGCTGGACCATCAGCAGCTGCATCCCGTGCTCGGCGGCGACCGGCGGCTGCGGCTGGGTCTCGCGCAGCCGGTCCAGGGCGGTGCCGGCGAAGGCGGGGTAGTAGCGGAAGCTGTCGCCGTCGGCGACGGAGGTGGTCAGGGTCTCGCCGAGCGGGTCGGTCTGCATCATCTGGAGCCGCACCCGGCGGACCGGCAGGGCGGGGGCGAGTTCGCGGACCAGGCCGCCGAGCCAGGCGCCGGTGCAGAGGACCACCAGGTCGCCGGTGTGGACGTCGCCGTGGTCGTCGCGGACGGCGTTCTCGCCGACCACCTCGCGCACCTCGCGCCCGGGCAGGAAGGTGTACCGGCCGGTGGCCTCCAGGGCGGCGCGCAGCGCGGGCTGGGCGGTGCGCGGCTCGACGGCGGCGTCGCGCCCGCACCACAGGGCGCCGAGCAGCTTGCCGCGCAGGGCCGGGTTGGCGGCGCGGGTCTCGTCCGGGTCGAGCAGCCGGTAGCCGCGGGCGGCGGCGTCCGGCAGGGTCAGGGCCTGTTCGGCGACGGCGAGTTCGGCCTCGGTGCGGATCGCGGTGAGCGATCCGTTGGCCCGGAAGCCGAGGTCCGGGACGCGGGCGCCGATGGACTCCCACAGTTCGCGGGCGCGCAGCGCGGTGTCCAGCTCCTCGCCCTGCGCCCGGCCGCTGACCCAGACCAGGCCGAAGTTGCGCACCGAGGCGCCGCGCGCCTCGGTCTCGCGCTCCAGGTGGACGACCTCGTGGCCGCGTTCGACGGCCTGCCAGGCGTGCATGCTGCCCAGGACGCCTGCTCCTACGACGATGACTCTCATGCGTCCAGGCTGGTGCGCCCGGGTGTCCGAGGGGCGTCGGCACGCCGTCCCGCAGATGAACCACCTGGGAAGTTGTACAGACAACCCGTCGGCCGTTCCGGGGCCGTCCCGGCGGCTACGACCGCACCACCCGCGCCCGCAGGTAGTTGCGCCGCCCGAAGTTCGGCTCGTCCACCGCCGTCAGCTCCTCCACCTGGAACCGGTACAGCGCCGCCGCCCCGCCCCCGGTCAGGAACTGCCGCCGGACCTCCTCGTCCCGCGCGAAGACCGGGTAGCGCCCCTGGTAGGCGGCCAGCGCCGCCTCGGCCTGCCGCCCCCAGGCCTCGCTCGCGCTGCCGGTCAGCTGGAGGCCGCGCAGCTGCTCGCCGAAGACCGGCGGCGGCAGGAAGACGGTGGCGGCGGCCCGGGCCTCCTCGGCCAGGTGGTGGCTGTGCCGGGTGGAGCGCTCGCTGACGAAGTAGAGGACGAGGTCGTCGTCGTACGCGAAGAAGGCCAGGTTGGCGTGCGGGCCGTGCTCGTGGCCCGCGGTGGCGAGGGTGAGCACCATGGCCTCGGCCAACAGCCCCTCGACGCCCTTGTGCAGCAGGTCGCCCGGCCAGTCCCCCTGCGTGATGTCGAGTCGGTACGGCATTCGGCACTCCCTCCGCTGGCACGCCCGGCGCCCGCGCGCCCGAGCACGACTGAGCCGGGCGGGCGCCCCCGAAGGAGGCTCCACGCCCGGCTCACATGCTCCACCCGCCGTCCGAGGCCGGACAAGGGGCAGGGGCGGAAGTCCGGCTCAGCGCTGCCGGGACCCGTACGACGCGTACCCGCGGGCCATGACCGGCGGCTGCCCCGGTCCGAGCAGCGGCCGCAGCGCGCCCGCCCGCATCCGGTCCACCAGCGGACCGCACCGCCCGGCGAGCGGCGCCAGCACCACCGCGGCCAGCAGCCCGACCAGCGCGCCCACCGCCACGTCGTGCGGGTAGTGCACGCCGACCCAGACCCGGGAGGCGGCCATCAGCACCGCGAACAGGCCGGCCACCAGGCCGAGCCGCCGGTTGACGAACCAGAGCGCGGTCGCGGCGGCGAAGGCGATCACCGAGTGGTTGCTCGGGAAGGACCAGTCCCCGGTGCCCGGGCAGGTCTCCAGCGAGACACTGCCGGGGATCTGCGCGCACGGCCGGAGTTCCTCGACCGCGCCCTTGAACACCGAGTTGACGCCGTAGGCGACGACCACGATCACCGGCGAGGCGAGCACCTTGGCCATCACGGCCGAGTCCGCGCCGCGCGCCCGCCACCAGGCGTAGAGCATGAAGACCGCGAACAGCCCGAGGCCGAGCGCCGACCAGACCTTGATCAGCTCGTCCAGCCAGTGCGGCGCCGACTGCGCCCAGCCGTTGACCCGGGTGTACAGGCCGCCGTCGATTCCGCTGCCGTCGTACACGGCGAGCGCCCTGGAGGGCGTCACGTGTCACCTCCGTGACGTCGCGCCTTACGGGCGCGGAACAGTTCGAGAACAATAGGGAGCACGGAGACAACTACTACCAGACCGATGATCGGCAGCAGGTACTGGTCGATACCGGGGATGGACGAGCCCAGCCCGTACCCGGCGAACACGACGCCGACCGTCCAGACCGCGCCTCCGGCCACCTGCCACAGGGTGAACGAGCGGACCGGCACGTCGAGTACCCCGCAGAGCGGATTCAGCACCGTTCGGACCACCGGGATGAACCGGGCGAGCACGATCGCCTTGCCGTGGCCGTACCTGGCGAGCAGTTCCTCGGCCCGCGCCACGCCCTCCAGCAGGCTCTTGCGCCTGGTCCGGCCGAGCAGCGCCCGGCCGCCGCGCCGGCCGATCAGGTAGCCGACCTGGGCGCCGACGAGCGCGCCGACCAGGGCGGCGGGCAGCACCTGCCACAGGTGCAGCTGCGGGCCCTTGGTGGCGCCGGGCACGCAGAGCAGTCCGGCGGTGAACAGCAGCGAGTCGCCGGGCAGGAAGAAGCCCACCAGCAGCCCGGTCTCGGCGAACAGCACCACGGCGATGCCGAGCGCGCCGAAGGCGGCGAGCAGTGAGGACGCGTCCAGCGGGTTCACCGCGAGGTGAACGGCCGGATCGGCGAGGAACTGGAGCAAGGCCGACGGACCTCCCGTACGTTGGAGGGCGGTTCGCACCGGAACCCGCCCGGACCGTCTACAGTTGCGTAGACGGTCTACACGACTGTAGACGATACTTGGAGGAAGCGCCGCCATGCCCGACGTACCGTCCGCCCGCCGGCCCGCCGGGGAGCTGGAGGCCGAGGTGCTGGCCGCCCTCTGGTCCGCCCGGCAGCCGATGACGCCGCAGGACGTCCAGGCCGCGCTCGGCGGGGACCTCGCCCGCACCACCATCGCGACGATCCTGGCCCGGCTGTTCGACAAGGGGACGGTCGAGCGCACCCGGGCCGGCCGCGCCTACGCCTACACCCCGACCGTCCAGGACACCGCCGGGCTCGCCGCCCGCCGGATGCACACCGAGCTCGGCCGCGAGACCGACCGCTCCACCGTGCTGGCCCGCTTCGTCTCCGACCTCTCCGCCGAGGACGAGCAGCTGCTGCGCGACCTCCTCGGCGACGGCAACCCCGGGGCGCAGACACCGGGAACGGCGGGCCGATGATGCTCGCCGTCTGGGTCCCGCTGCTGCTGCCCTTCCTGGCCGCCCCGCTGGCCCGCCGCCTCGCCGAGGCGCTGCCACCGCGGGCCGCCGCCTGGATGCTGGCCGGCACCGCCGCCGTCCTGGCCGGCGGCACCCTCTGCTCGCTCGGCCTGCTGGCCGCCGCCGGACTGCTCCAGCTCCCGCCGGTCGCCGCCCTCGGCCACCTCTCGCTGCCCTGGCTCACCGCGGCCGCGCCCGACGCGCCGTTCCCGGCCGCGGCGGCCGCCCTGGCCCTCCTCGCGCTCGGCGCCCTGGCGGTGCGCACCGCCCGCCGACGGCTGCGGGAGCTGCGCGCCGCCCGGGCCGCGCTCCCGGCCCAGGCGGTCCGCGCGGAGCCCTCCGACGGCCGCCACGAGGACCGCGCCGCTTCCCCTGACCAGCATCCGGACACGCGCCCCCCGCGCGCCTCCGTGCGCCGGTCACGCCCCCCGGCATGGCCGGCCGCCCTGCTCCGGCCCGCCCACCTGCTGCGGCCCGCCGACCATCCGCTCACCGTCCTGGACGACGAGTGCGCCGACGCCTTCGCCCTGCCCGGCCGCCTGGGCCGCCCCGGCCGACCGGGCGAACCCGGCCGGATCGTGGTCACCTCCGGCATGCTGCGCGCCCTCAGCGGCCCCGAGCGCTCCGCCCTGCTCGCCCACGAACGGGCCCACCTGACCGCCCGCCACCACCTCTTCCTCGCCCTCGCCGAGCACGCCGCCGACGTCCACCCGGCGCTCCGCCCGCTGCGCGCACCCCTCGGCTACCACCTGGAGCGCTGGGCCGACGAGGTGGCCGCCGCCCGGGTCGGCGACCGCGCCGTCACCGCCCGCGCGGTCGGCCGGGCCGCGCTGGCCGCGAGCCGTTCCCCCTGGCCGGCCCGCCCCCGGCTGGTCGCCGCCGCCCACTCCGGCCCGGTCCCGCGCCGGGTCGCCGCACTGCTCCGGCCCCGCCCGGCCACCGCCCCCGGCACCTGGCTGCGGGCCGCCGCCGTGGCCCTGGCCGCCTGCCTGGCGCTGAGCACCGGCGCCGCCCTGGAAGCCGGCGCCGACCTGCACCACACCGTGGAGGCGGCCCAGCAGGGCTCCGGCGCGCAGCGCTGACCCCGGCCGCCCCCGGCCGTCCGGCCGTCAGGCGGTACGGCGGTACGGAACACGGGCCCGCGTTCCGTACCGCCCGGTATGCCGACTTGCCCGACCCCGTCCCCAGCGGCCCACCGCCCCCGTACGCTTTCGTCAGCGCGTCGGCCCCGGCGCGTCCTCGAACGGCGGCGAGGAGCGAAGCGAGTGCGGCAGACCGGACGGCAGTCCCGACGACCCGAGCGCCGCACCCCGCCGACCGCGTCGGAGCTGGCCAAGGTCCACGACCGCACCCTCGCCGACGCCGCCGCCCGGGAACTGGCCGTTCCCGCCCCCGCCGAGGAGGCCGGCGGCCCCGGCCCGCTCGAACCCCGCCCCGAGATCGGCGACTCCTGGGCCCGGCTGCGCCGCCTCGGCCTCGACCCCGACACCGGCGCCGCCGCCGTCCTGCTGAGCCCCGGCGAAATCGAACAGCGCCGCCGCACCAGCGGACTCGACGCCGTCCTGCCGGTGCTGCGCGAGACCCTGCTGGAGGTCGGCGGCGCGGCCCCGCTGCTGCTGGCCGTCGCCGACGCCGAGGGCCACGTGCTCTGGCAGGAGGGCGAGCGCGGCCTGCGCCGCAGCGCCGACCGGATCGGCTTCATCACCGGCGCCCGCTGGATCGAGGAGAGCGTCGGCACCAACGGCATCGCGGTCGCGCTGCGCGCCCGGCGCCCGATGCACGTCCACTCCGCCGAGCACTACCTGCGCAGCCACCACGCCTGGACCTGCGTGGCCGCGCCGGTGCGCGACCCCGGGACGGGTCGGCTGGTCGGCGCCATCAACCTGAGCGGCCCGGCGCACAGCGTCCGCCCGTACCTGATCCAGCTCACCGCCACCGCCGCCCGGCTCGCGGAGACCGAGCTGCGCGCCCACCGGCTGGAGGCGCTGCACCAGCTGCGCGCCCTGGCCGCCCCGCTGCTCGCCCGGGTCGGCGGCCCGGCGCTGGTGGTCGACGCGGCCGGCTGGACCGCCGCCGCGGCCGGGCTGCCACCGCCCAGCCGGCTGCGGGTGCCCAGCGAGGGCTGGACCCCGGCCACCGTGCACTGGGTGCCCGGACTCGGCGAGTGCGCGCTGGAGCCGCTCGCCGACGGCTGGCTGGTGCGCCCGGTCCGGCCGCCCGAGGAGGACGGCTCCGGCACGGTGACCGCCGAACAGGCCGAGGGCGCCCACTTGCGGCTCGACCTGCGCCGCCCGGACCGCCCCGAACTGTCCGTCCGGGGCGCGGCCGACAGCTGGTCGCACCCGCTCAGCCCGCGCCACGCCGAACTGCTGCTCCTGCTCGCCACCGGACGCGAGGGCAGCACCGCCGCCCAACTCGCCGAGGCGCTGTTCGGCGACGCGGGCCGGACGGTGACGGTCCGCGCCGAACTGTCCCGGCTGCGCCGCTACCTGGGCGGGCTGCTGGCCCACCGGCCGTACCGGATCGCCGAGTCGGTGCTGGTCAGCGTGGACGGGCCGGACGACCCGTACGACCTGCTGCCCGCCTCCTCGGCCCCGGCCGTCCGGCGGCTGCGGGCCGCGCTGGCGGCCGGGACGGCCCGGTTGCCCGGCGCGCCGCCCCTCCCGCCGCCGCGCGCGGCCGGGCCGCCGGAGCGCCGCTGACGGCCTGCCCCGACTCCAGGGGACGGGCTCTCAGCCCTCGGCGAGCAGCGCGGCCAGCTCGGCGTCGGTGGGGCCGCAGTGGCGCTCCTGGTGCTCGGAGACCAGCGCGTAGGTGCGGTCCAGCCAGGCCTGCACCCGGGGCTTGGAGGCCTCCAGCAGCGCGCTGCCGTGCGGGGATTCGAGCGCCAGGTGCAGCGTCGAGCCGTGGCACGGGCAGTACGCCGGCCACAGTTTGACGTCGCCCTGGCCGCTCAGCGCGCGCAGGCCGTCGCGCAGCAGTTCGCGCGAGAACACCCAGTCCGCCTCGTCCGGCCGCCCCAGATGGAAGGTCAGCAGCACCTCGTACGGGCGCGCGGCGGTGAACCGGAACCGGGTGCGCACCTCGCCGACCACCTCCTCGCCCAGCGAGATCCGCAGGGTCAGCACCTCCTCCACCGCCGCCGGAGCGGCGGTGGAGACCTCCCCATCGCCGCCCGTGGGGGTGGCGGCGAGGGGTGCACTGGAGGCTGCGGACAGCGGGTCGGACGGCATGACGGTCTCTCCGGGACGGCGTGGGATGCCCTCAGCCTGCGTCACGCCCGGTACGGCGGGCAAGGGTTGCAAGGGGGTTGCAATAACCCCCGGCCGGGCCGGCCGCCCCTTACCCGCGCTTATCAGACGGACCGTCAACTTCCGTGTGGCGCACGGATGTCCGCGAAGTGGAGGGGGTGCGACCGGGCCGCGGCCGTCCGCTGGTACGCTCTCCCCTCTCCCCACGCGGGCCCGCGTGGAACCGGCCCTCCGCGGCCGGAGCCGGGCCCGGCGGCGGCGCGTGGGAGAATACGGCGACGCGACGGCGGCTTCGGGGAGGGAGGGGTCCGGTGGCTGTGCGCGAGGACACCGCGCGGGACGTGCAGCACGAGCCCGCACGGCAGGGCCGGCACGGGCGGCCGCGCCCGTTCGGCGGCCTGTTCCGGCTGCCCACCCTGCGCTTCTCCGGTGCCGCGATGGCGATGTCCACCGTGGTCGGCATCAGCATCGCGACCACCCTGCTGCTCAACGAACAGCAGGGGATCGGCCGCCGGGCCGGCGTCGCCCGGGTCGGCAGCACCCCGCCGCCCACGCCGGGCGCCACCGACGAGGCCGAGGCGGTCTCGGCGCAGACCCCGAGCGGCGGCCCGTCGTCCGCCCCCGCCGCCGACCGGCCCTCGGCGCGCCCCTCCACGCGCCACTCGGTGAACCCTCCGGTCGCCGCCACCCCGCCCGCGCCCCGCGCGACGGTCCCGGGCACACCCCAGACCGGCGGCCAGGCCTCGGCCGGGCAGGACGCACCGGCGCCCGGCACCCAGCTCGCGGGCACCGAGGCCGGCACCCCGGCCCCGGCCGGCCCCTCGCCCTCCCCTTCCGTCTCCGTCCCGGCCCCGGGCGCCAAGCAGCCCGGCTTCGGCCCGCCCGCCCCTGGCCGGACGCCGAACGACCCCGGTCCGGCGCCCGCCGTGCCCGGCCGCCCGGCACCGCCGCCCGCCCTGCCCCTCCCGGACACCGACGGCGCGGCGGACACCGGCGACGCCCCGGACGCCGACGGCACCGACGACAGCGCGGACACCGACCACGCGCTGACCGGCGCCGCCCGGGTCTCCCCGCTGGGCCGCGACGGCCTGCGCCACCAGCTCACCCTCGCGGCCGCCGAGCCGGTCACCGCGTTCCAGGCCGAGTTCCGGCTCGTCCCGGGCGAGTCGGCCCCCGGCCCCGGCTCGGCCTGGACCGACCTGCCGGGCGCCGTGGTGACCGTCCAGCAGGAGCGCGGCACCCTCGTCTACCGCTTCACCACCCCGCCCGGCACCGACGTCCGGCCCGGCCACTACACCTTCGGCGTCCGCGGCGCCCGCCCGGCGGCCGACCCGTCCGCCGTGGTGCGCAAGTCGGCCCCGGCGGAGAGCTGGAGCGTCTCCGCCTTCGCCCTCGACCACCCCCGCGCGGTCGCCGCGCTCGGCTCCTTCGGCCCGCCTCCGCCGCCGTCCGCCGAGCCGTACCCGCCCGGCACCCCGGCCGCCACGCCGGCCACCCCGACCGCCCCGACCGCCGCGGCCGCCGCGGCCCGCTGACCTGCCGGCGGCCCGCAGCGGACGATCGTCCGACGATCCGACAGCCGGCCCCGCCGGACGGGCGCATCCCCGCACCCTCGTTCGTTACTGTGGGCAGCACCCGGCCCGGCGCCCCCAACGGCCCCGGCCGGGCCGCCGTTCCGCACCCGAGGAGGAGTCCGTGCCCACCGTCCTGACCCAAGGCGGCAACGCACCGCTGACCGCCGCGCGAGTGACCGTCGAGGTCACCGCGCCCAAGGCGCTGGACGTCTCCGGCCTGCTGCTGACCGATGCCGGAAAGGTCCGCTCGGACGACGACTTCGTCTTCTTCAACGCCCCGAACGGCCCCGGCGTCAGCCACCGCCCGGCCTCCGCCGGCACCCCCGACGCGATCACCGTCGACACCCGGGCCGTCCCGGCCGGCATCACCAAGATCGTGGTCACCGCGAGCCCCGCCGACCAGGTCTCCACCTTCGCCGGGACGGAGCCCACCGCCACCGTCCGCGACGCCGACACCGGCGAGGTGCTGGTCACCTTCACCCCGCCCCGGCTGGGCCTGGAGACCGCGCTCATCGTGGTCGAGGTCTACCGGCGGGGCGGCGCCTGGAAGGTGCGCGCGGTCGGCCAGGGCTACGCCGACGGCCTCGCGGGCATCGCCACCGACTTCGGCGTCACCGTCGACGACTCCCCGGCGCCCGCCCCCGCGCCCGCCGCCCCGGCGGCAGCGGCCGCACCGCCCGCGCCGCCGGCCCCGGTGGACCGGACCGTCCAGCTCCCGGCCCCGCCGACCGCCCCGCCGGCCGTCCCGCCCGTGCCGCCCGCACCGGCGGCCGCCCCGATCGACCCGCGGATCGCCCTCGCCACCGGCCAGAGCGCCGTCCCGGCCCCGCCCGCGGCTCCCCCGGCGCCCGCCGCGCCCCCGGCCCCGGCCGCCCCCGGCAAGGTCACCCTGGACAAGGGCCGGGTCAACCTGGTCAAGGGCAGCTCGGTCTCCCTGGTCAAGAACGGCCGCCCCTTCCTCTCCTCCGTCCGGATGGCCCTCGGCTGGAAGTCCGCCGCCCGCGGCCGCGACATCGACCTGGACGCCTCCTGCCTCGCCTTCGACACCCGCCACAAGCGGCTGGAGACGGCCTGGTTCATGAAGCTGAGCATCTTCAACGGCGCGATCTCCCACTCCGGCGACAACCTGGTCGGCGGCGAGGGCGGCGACGACGAGGCGATCACCGTCCACCTGGAGGGCCTGCCGGCCGAGGTCCACGCGCTGGTCTTCGTCGTGAACTCCTTCTCCGGCCAGAGGTTCACCGAGGTGCGCGACGCCTACTGCCGCCTGCTGGACGCCCGGACGGAGGAGGAGCTGGTCCGCTTCGACCTCACCAACTCCGAGCCCCACACCGGTGTGATGATGTGCAAGCTGGTCCGCCGCCCGGGCGGCGAGTGGGAGATGACGGCGCTCGGCGAGTACGTCGACGGCAAGACCGCGCGGGCGATGATCGAGCCCGCCGCCGCGACGCTCTGACCCCCGGCGTCACAGTCCTGCCCGTGGTTTCACCCTCCCGAGGCATCAAGTCGTCCACAGAGCGACTCGATTGACTCTCAGGAGGGTGAAACCGCACTCTCCCCCTACCCCGAGGAGGAGAGCCGTGCCAGGCTTCCTGTCCCGCCTCGCCGTCGCCGGCACCGCCACCGTGCTCGCCGCCGGGCTGATCACCCCGACCACCGCCCAGGCCGCAGCCCGGCCGGGCACCCGCGCCGGCGCACTGAGCTGGACGGCCCTCGGCGACTCCTACACCGCCGGGATCATCGAGGCCACCGGCGACGAGACCGCGCCCCGCGACGGCTGCGCCCGGACCGTCGAGTCCTACCCCGAGATCATCCGCCGCGACCTCGGCTCCCTGGCCGACCTGCGGAACGTCAGCTGCAGCGGCGCCACCACCGACGGCGTCGACGTGGCCGCGCAGTCCCCGCTCGGCCGCCCGCTCCCGCCGCTCGGCACCGACCCGAACGGCCCCTACCCGCCCGTCCCGCCGCAGATCGACGCCGTCGCCCCGGCCACCGACCTGGTCACCGTCGGGATCGGCGGCAACGACCTCGGCTTCGCCGAGATCCTCAAGAGCTGCATCGAACTCGGCGCCGTCCAGCTCGGCCGGGGCACGCCCTGCAAGGACAAGTTCGACGCGGGCCTGCCCGACCGCTTCGCCCGGCTGCGCAACGGCTACGACCGGATGCTGACCGCGCTGCACGCCAAGGCCCCGTCCGCCAGGATCCTCACCGTCGGCTACCCCCACCTCGTCCCCGAGAACGCCGGGCTCTGCCAGTACGGCAACCTCCTGCAGTTCGGCACCTTCACCGGCGGCGACCTCGTCTGGGCCCGCACCGCGATCGTGGAACCGCTCAACGCGCTCGTCGCCCGGAGCACCGCCGCCCACGGCGACACCTTCGTGGACCTCTACCCCGCCAGCGCCGGCCACAGCGTCTGCGACGCCGACCACTGGCTGGACGGCGTGCTGACCAGCGTCCTCCCCCTCAAGTACGCCGTGGTGCACCCCAACGCGACCGGCCAGGCCCACACCGCGGCCCTAGTCGAGAAGGCCGTCCTCGGCGGCTGACCGGCCGCTCCCACCGAAAACCGCTGGCCCGCCCACCCCTCGCGCGCCATCCTGGTCCGATGCCCACGTCCTCGCCCGTGCCCGTGCCCGCTCCCGCGCCCGCTCCCGTCCGCATCCGCGAAGCCGTCCCCGAGGACTGGCCGGGCATCTGGCCGTTCTTCCACACCGTCGTCGCCGCCGGCGAGACCTTCCCCTACCCCCTGGACATGCCCTCCGAGCTGGGCCGGGAGTGGTGGATGCTCGCCGCCCCGAACCGCACGGTGGTCGCGGTGGACGAGGACGGGCGGATCCTCGGCACCGCCACCATGACCCGCAACCGCCCCGGCAACGGCTCGCACGTGGCCAGCGCCAGCTACCTGGTCGACCCGGCCCACCACGGCCGGGGGATCGGGCGGGCCCTGGTCGAGTACACCCTCGACTGGGCCCGCCGGTCCGGCTTCCGCGCCATGCAGTTCAACGCCGTCGTCGCCAACAACCACCACGCCGTGCGGCTCTACGAGTCGCTCGGCTTCGAGATCGTCGGCACCGTCCCCGAGGCCTTCGACCACCCCGTGGACGGCTACGTCGGCCTGCACGTCATGTACCGCAAGCTGTAAGGCCGTTACCCCTGCTCCTGCTCCTACTCCTCGATCGCCCCGCCGATCCGCCGCAGGTGCCGCCGGAAGCTGTACGCCGGGTCGGTGGCGCGCCGCTCCAGGTACTCCTCGAAGGAGGTCTGCCGGCGCAGCGTGTCCCCGGAGGCGATCCGCGCGGCCTGCGCGCGCTCGGTCCGGGCGATCCCGCCGGCCGTCTCCAGCACCTCCGCGACCCGGTCGCCGGGCACGAACAGCACCCCGTCCGGGTCGGCGAACACCACGTCCTCGGCGCTCACCGGGTGCGGCCCGAACTTCGCCGTCAGCAGCGCCGCCGGCTCTCGGTCGTCCAACCGCACCGGGCCGAGCGGCAGCGCCCCGTAGCTGAACACCGGCAGCCCGATCTCCCGCAGCTCGGGGGTGTCCCGGTGCAGCCCCCACACCACGATCCCGGCCACCCCGGCGGCCCGCGCCTCCAGCACCGCGAGGTCCCCGATGCAGGCCTCGTCGGTCCGCCCGCCGTTGTCGACCACCAGCACGTCCCCGTCCCGGGCCGCCCCGTACGCCTCCAGGAACACGTCCACGCTCCCGTAGTGCCGCACCGGCAGCACCCGCCCCGCCACCCGGGCCCCGGCCACCACCGCCCCCACCCCCGCCGGCGCCACCCGCACCCCCACCCCGAGCCGCACACAGGCATCCGCCACCAACGGCGTGGACAGCTCCGCGAAAGCCTTCAGCATCCCCAACTCCTCCACTCGAAAAGCCAGTTCACCAGCAGGAAGATCTTAGGTCCCGCTCAAACTCACACCATCGAGTGAAACCATGCCATATGCGGCATACCCCGTTCCGGGACCGCAGTAGCGTGACGGCCACCTGAAGGAGGGGCATCATGAGTGCTGTGGCGCATGAGCAACCGATCGCGGGCTCCCCATCGCAGGCGGACATCCTGCTGGAGAGCTTCCTGAGCCTGCACTCCCCCGAAGGCTTCCGGGCCGAGCTCATCGAGGGAGAGATCATCGTGGCACCACCGCCGGACGGCGATCACGAGGACTACATCAACCACCTGCTCAAGCAGGTGATCCGGCGCTCCAAGACCGATATGAGCGTTTCCGGAGGCAAGGGCCTCCGCCTCGTGAGCGGCGGTCTCTGTCCGAAGAACCACGTCATCCCGGACGTCACATTCGCTCCCGAGGAACTCCGCCTCTTCCGGGGCGCACCGTCCTGGATGGAACCGGACGGCGTCGCCATGGTCGCGGAAGTGACCTCCGCCAAGCCCGACCAGGACCGCATCGCCAAGCGCCACTGCTACGCCCGGGCCGGCATCCCGCTCTACCTCCTCATCGACCGCGAGAAGTCCCAGGTCAGCCTCTTCGCCAAGCCGCACCGCGACGAGTACACCGAGGTGCACCTCGCCGCCTTCGGTGAACCGCTCGCGCTCCCTGCCCCGTTCGACTTCGACCTCGACACGAAGCCGTTCCTCTGACGTCGACAACGCGCGACGGCCCGCACCCCCCGTCAGGGGTGCGGGCCGTGGCCTGGGGGCGCCGGGTCAGCCGCGGGTGGCCATGGCGCGCAGGAAGAAGGTCAGGTTGGCGGGGCGCTCGGCGAGGCGGCGCATGAAGTAGCCGTACCACTCCTGGCCGTACGGGAGGTAGACCCGCATGGTGTTGCCCTCGCCGGCGAGGCGCAGCTGCTCCTCGGGGCGGATGCCGAACAGCATCTGGTACTCGAAGGAGTCCCGCTTGCGGCCGTTCCACTGGGCCAGCTGGCCGGCGATCTTGATCATGTTGGGGTCGTGCGAGGCGATCATCGGGTAGCCCTCGCCCGCCATCAGGACCTTCAGGGCCCGGACGTACGCGAGGTCGACCTCGTGCTTGCCCTGGAAGGCGACCGACTCGGGCTCCTTGTAGGCACCCTTGCACAGGCGCACGCGCGAGCCGGCGCCGGAGAACTCGCGGCAGTCGGCCTCGGTGCGGCGCAGGTAGGCCTGGAGCACGACGCCCAGCCACGGGAAGTCCGCCCGCAGCTCCCGCGCGATGGCGAGGGTGGAGTCGGTGGTGGTGTGGTCCTCCATGTCGAGGGTCACCGTGGTGCCCGCGTCGGCGGCGGCCTCGCAGATGCGGCGGGCGTTCTCCAGCGCGATCTTCTCGCCGTCCACCGGCAGGAACTGGCCGACGGCCGACAGCTTGACCGACACCTCGGCGCCGGCCGCGAGGCCGGTCTCCTTGAGGGCCTTGAGCAGGTGCTCGTAGGCCTCGGCGGTGCCGGCGGCCTGGGCGGCGTCCTGGGTGTCCTCGCCGAGGTGGTCGAGGGTGACCTTGCGACCGGTGGCGATCAGGTCGTCGGTGGCGGTGACGGCGTCGTCGAGGACGTCACCGGCGACGAAGCGCTCGACTATCGCGTGGGTCGGCGGGAACTTCTCGACCACGGTGCGGACCTGCGGGGACCGGGAGGCCGCGAGAAGGGCGGAACGGAGCATCGTGACTCCTGGAGCTGGTGCTTCTTAAGGATGGCAGAAGGGCCGGGACGGCGGTGCGGGGATGAGGCACCGCCGCCCCGGGAGGCGGCGCCCGGCTGCGGGACCGGGCGTCGCGGGTGACCGGTGGCTACGGGACGAGCCGGCTGGCCAGGGGGGGTTGGTCAGCCCATGTGCGGGTAGCGGTAGTCCGTCGGCGGGACGAAGGTCTCCTTGACCGAGCGGGTCGAGGTCCAGCGCGCCAGGTTCTGCTTGGCACCGGCCTTGTCGTTGGTGCCCGAGGCCCGGCCGCCACCGAAGGGCTGCTGGCCGACGACGGCGCCGGTCGGCTTGTCGTTGATGTAGAAGTTGCCGGCGGCGAAGCGCAGCTTGTGCATCGCGTCCTGGGCCGCGGCGCGGTCCTGGGAGATGATCGAGCCGGTCAGGCCGTACGGGGACACCGACTCCATCTGGGCCAGCATCTCCTCGTACTTCTCGTCCTCGTAGACGTACACGGCGAGGATCGGACCGAAGTACTCGTCCTTGAAGTACTCGGCGGCCGGGTCCTGGCAGACCAGGACGGTCGGGCGGACGAAGTAGCCGACCGAGTCGTCGTAGGTGCCGCCGGCGAGGACCTCGACCTGCGGGTCGGCCTGGGCGCGGTCGATCGCGGCCTTGTTCTTGGCGAAGGAGCGCTCGTCGATGACGGCCGACATGAAGTTGGACAGGTCGCTGACGTCGCCCATGGTGAGGCCGTCGACCTCGGCGGCGAACTCGTCCTTGAGGCCGGCCCAGAGCGAGGCCGGGACGTAGGCCCGCGACAGCGCCGAGCACTTCTGGCCCTGGAACTCGAAGGCGCCGCGGGTCATCGCGGTCTTCAGGACCTTCGGGTCGGCGGACGGGTGGGCGACCAGGAAGTCCTTGCCGCCGGTCTCGCCGACGATCCGCGGGTAGGTGCGGTAGCCGGAGATGTTGGTGCCGACCTCGCGCCACAGGTGCTGGAAGGTGGCGGTGGAGCCGGTGAAGTGGATGCCGGCCAGCGCCGGGTGCTTGAGCGCGACCTCGGAGACGGCCAGGCCGTCGCCGGTCACCATGTTGATGACGCCCTTGGGCAGGCCGGCCTCCTCCAGCAGCTGCATCAGCAGGTGCGCGGAGAACTGCTGGGTCGGGGACGGCTTCCACAGCACCACGTTGCCCATCAGCGCGGGCGCGGTCGGCAGGTTGCCGGCGATCGCGGTGAAGTTGAACGGGGTGATCGCGTAGACGAAGCCCTCGAGCGGGCGGTGGTCGCTGCGGTTCCACACGCCGTCCGAGGAGATCGGCTGCTCGGCCATGATCTGGCGGGCGAAGTGCACGTTGAAGCGCAGGAAGTCGACCAGCTCGCAGGGGGTGTCGATCTCGGCCTGCTGCGCGGTCTTGGACTGGCCGAGCATGGTGGCGGCGGCCAGGGTCTCGCGCCAGGGGCCGGCCAGCAGGTCGGCGGCCTTGAGGAAGATCGCGGCGCGGGAGTCGAAGGAGAGCGCCTGCCAGGCCGGGGCAGCGGCCAGGGCAGTGTCGATGGCGTCCTGCGCGTCGGCCTGGGTGGCGTTGCGCAGGGTGCCGAGCCGAGCCGCGTGGTTGTGCGGCTGGACGACGTGGATCTCGGTGCCGCCGCCCATCCGGCGCTCACCGTTGATCGTCATGGTCAGCTGGACCGGCTCCTGGCCGCCCAGCTCCTTCAGCTTGGCCTCCAGACGGGCCCGTTCCGGGCTCCCGGGGGCGTAGCTGTGGACCGGCTCGTTCACCGGCGCGGGGACCTGGGTCACAGCGTCCATAGAGCGCACGCTCTCCTTCGTTCAGTGCGGGGGGATTGCCGGCGCGGGTTGCACGCCGACCACAGCACGAACGCTATTCCTGGCCACCGGGCCACTTGATTGGCCGCGCGGCTAAATTCCCCCGTACGGCGTTGTCCGGCCCGACGAAGCTGGTCACGCCACGGTCACGAACCGTCCCCGATCGCCCCACCGTTCACACCACCCCGCACCACCGGCTCACGCCCCCGGTCCTCGAAGGCGGCTCGCGCGCCGGTGCCCGCCGGTGCCCGGGGCGCCCCGGGCGCCGGGTCCCCGGGCCGCGATCCGGCGGCCACGCCGATTCTCTGTCCGTCCGGCTAAAATCGACCGCGAAACGTTGTCCGGGCGGATGAAGGAGGACCGGCGTTGACCACCCCCGGCCTGCCGCTCCGTCAACTCCTGATGTCCCTCGGCGAACCGCTGGTCGAGCTGCAGGCCGCCCCGCTGGGCCTGGACGTCCCGGTGC
>NZ_JBHVET010000089.1:0-17414 GCF_042802135.1 Kitasatospora sp. NPDC057512 | reverse complement strand
GGATCCGACCGGATCCTCCCGGGTTGCCTCCGAATAGCCTAAGGCTTCGCTATCGTCCCGATTATCGGGACGTCACTCGCCCTTGGCCTTGGCGATGATGTCGTCCGCCACGTTCTTCGGAACCTCGGCGTACGAGTCGAACTGCATCGAGTAGCTCGCGCGACCAGAGGTCTTGCTGCGCAGGTCACCGACGTAGCCGAACATCTCGGAGAGGGGCACCAGCGCCGAGACGACGCGGGCACCGTGACGCTCGTCCATGGACCGGATCTGGCCACGGCGAGAGTTGATGTCGCCGATCACGTCGCCCATGTAGTCCTCGGGCGTGGTGACCTCGACGGCCATCATCGGCTCGAGAAGGACCGGCTTGGCCTTCTTCGCGCCTTCCTTGAAGGCCATCGAACCGGCGATCTTGAACGCGAGCTCGGAGGAGTCGACGTCGTGCGCCTGGCCGTCCAGCAGGCTCACGCGGACACCCTGCAGCGGGTAGCCGGCGAGGATGCCGAACTCCATGGCCTCCTGGCAACCGGCGTCGACCGACGGGATGTACTCCCGCGGAACGCGGCCACCGGTGACCTTGTTGACGAACTCGTAGCCCTCGGCCTGCTCGAGCGGCTCGATCGCGATCTGCACCTTGGCGAACTGACCGGAACCACCGGTCTGCTTCTTGTGGGTGTAGTCGATGCGCTCGACCGCCTGGCGGATGGTCTCGCGGTACGCGACCTGCGGCTTGCCGACGTTGGCCTCGACCTTGAACTCACGGCGCATACGGTCGACCAGCACCTCGAGGTGCAGCTCGCCCATACCCGCGATGATGGTCTGGCCGGTCTCCTCGTCCGTGTTGACCTGGAAGGACGGGTCCTCCTCGGCGAGACGCTGGATGGCGACACCCAGCTTCTCCTGGTCACCCTTGGACTTGGGCTCGATCGCGACGCGGATGACCGGGGCCGGGAAGTCCATGGACTCCAGGATGACCGGGTTCTTCTCGTCGGACAGCGTCTCACCGGTGGTGGTCTGCTTCAGGCCCATGACGGCGATGATGTCGCCGGCGCCCACCGAGTCGATCTCCTCACGCTTGTTCGCGTGCATGCGGTAGATCTTGCCGATGCGCTCCTTCTTGCCCTTGACGGCGTTCAGCACCGAGGTGCCGGACTCCAGGCGGCCCGAGTAGACCCGGACGAAGGTGAGCTTGCCGAGGTGCGGGTCCGACATGATCTTGAACGCGAGCGCGGCGAGCGGCTCGTCGTCCGAGGCCTTGCGGGAGATCTTGACGGTGTCGTCGCCCGGCTTGGTGCCCTCGATGGACTCGATGTCCAGCGGGGACGGCAGGTACTTGACGACGGCGTCGAGCAGGGGCTGAACGCCCTTGTTCTTGAAGGCGGTACCGCAGAAGATCGGGGTGAAGTCCGAGTTCAGGGTGCCCTTGCGGATCGCGGTCTGCAGCAGCTCGACCGGGATCTCCTCGCCCTCCAGGGCGAGCTCCATGATCTCGTCGCTGACGTTCGAGACCGTGTCGATGAGCGCCTCGCGGTACTCCTCGGCCTGCTCCTGCAGCTCGGCCGGGATGTCGACGATGTCGTACATCTCGCCCTTGGCGGCCTCGGCGGACCAGACCAGCGCCTTCATGCGGACCAGGTCGACAACGCCCTGGAAGTCCGACTCGGCACCGATCGGGAGCTGCATGACCAGCGGGGTGGCGCCGAGGCGGTCCACGATGGTCTGGACGCAGAAGAAGAAGTTCGCGCCCGTGCGGTCCAGCTTGTTGATGAAGCAGATGCGCGGGACGCCGTAGCGGTCAGCCTGCCGCCACACGGTCTCGGACTGGGGCTCGACACCGGCGACACCGTCGAACACCGTCACGGCACCGTCGAGGACGCGCAGCGAACGCTCCACCTCGACGGTGAAGTCGACGTGACCCGGGGTGTCGATGATGTTGATGGTGTGGTCGGCGTCGTCGACCGTCCAGTGACAGGTCGTCGCGGCCGACGTGATCGTGATGCCGCGCTCCTGCTCCTGCTCCATCCAGTCCATGGTGGCAGCGCCATCGTGGACCTCACCGATCTTGTACGACACACCGGTGTAGAACAGGATCCGCTCGGTGGTGGTGGTCTTGCCCGCGTCGATGTGCGCCATGATCCCGATGTTGCGGACCTTGGCGAGGTCAAGGGAGGTTGCAGCCATGGTGGCTCGTTCTCTCTCTGTCTAGTGACGGGGTACGGACTACCAGCGGTAGTGCGCGAAGGCCTTGTTGGACTCGGCCATCTTGTGGGTGTCCTCGCGACGCTTCACGGAAGCGCCCAGGCCGTTGCTGGCGTCGAGGATCTCGTTCATCAGGCGCTCGGTCATGGTCTTCTCGCGACGGGCGCGGGAGTACCCGACCATCCAGCGCAGCGCCAGGGTGCTGGCGCGGCCCGGACGGACCTCGACCGGCACCTGGTAGGTCGCGCCACCGACACGGCGGGACTTGACCTCGAGGGCCGGCTTGACGTTCTCCAGCGCGCGCTTCAGCGTCACGACCGGGTCCGAGCCGGTCTTCTCACGGACGCCCTCGAGGGCGCCGTAGACGATCCGCTCGGCGGTGGAGCGCTTGCCGTGCAGCAGGATCTTGTTGACCAGCTGGGTGACGACCGGGGAGCCGTAAACCGGGTCGATGATGACCGGGCGCTTCGGGGCGGGGCCCTTACGAGGCATTCTTACTTCTCCTTCTTGGCGCCGTAGCGGCTGCGAGCCTGCTTGCGGTTCTTGACACCCTGGGTGTCAAGCGAACCGCGGATGATCTTGTAGCGGACACCAGGAAGGTCCTTCACACGACCACCGCGCACCAGCACGATGGAGTGCTCCTGCAGGTTGTGGCCCTCGCCCGGGATGTAAGCGGTGACCTCGATCCCGCTGGTGAGGCGCACACGGGCGACCTTGCGGAGAGCCGAGTTCGGCTTCTTCGGGGTGGTCGTGTACACACGCGTGCAGACCCCACGGCGCTGCGGGGAGCCCTTCAGCGCGGGAGTCTTGTTCTTCTCGACCTTGTCCTGCCGGCCCTTTCGGACCAGCTGCTGGATCGTAGGCACCGTTTCTCCGTTTTCTGTGTGCCAAGGCTTGGTGGAACTAACCTGCGGTGTCTCCCCTCACACACGGCCCCGTGGTCGACCCACGCGGTCGGGTGTGTTGGGCTTGTTACGACACGGAATCCCATGGCTGCTGTACAGCGACGGCGCTCTACGCGCGGGACGCTGGGAAGCGCTCCGGCTCGGCGCGGCGACCGGTGTGCATGCACGCACAAGGACCCGGGGACACCCCAGGCACAAGGTCAGAGCGTACCTAGCGCATCGGGCGCGGTCAAAACAAATGCAACGCCGCAGGTCGCGGGGCCGGCACCGGAAGCGGCCCGGGAAGCGGGCCGGGGCGGGGCTCCCTACCACAACCGGGCAGCCCCCGCACCGCGACCCTACGCCTCCGCGTGGGCCCCGGCGAGCCGGGGCGGATCCTGGCTGGCGTCGCCCCCGGCCGTCCCGGCCGACTGCGGCAGCGGGCGGTCCCGGTTGTCCGACACCGCCGCGAACAGCCCCAGCGCGAGCGCGGCCAGGGTGTACACGCCCAGCCACAGCATCCAGGTGCCGGGCGGGGACCAGTGCGCCGGGTTGATCAGCAGCGGGCCGGTGCTGCCGACCGTGTTGCGGCGCAGCGCCCAGAGGAAGGCCGCGGCGTTGACCAGGGACAGCGAGAAGCCGGAGATCACCAGCAGCCGGCGCCAGGCGAAGCCGCCCCAGGGCAGCCGCTCGTGGCAGATCGCGGCGCACAGGATCGGCAGTCCGACGGCGAACGGCAGCAGGTAACGGCCCTGCCAGATCATGCCCAGCTGGCGCGCCTGCATGGCCTGGGCCGTTATCGGTATCACGACGATGCCGACCATCACACCGACGATCGCCAGGGCGTCCCGGAACCGGGCGTAGCAGAGCGCGAACATCGCCAGGGCGAGCACCACCCCGCACCAGACCAGCAGCGTCGCGGCCGGCGCCTCGGCGTCCAGCCAGCCGAAGTAGCCGATCATCTGCTTCATGTACAGCAGCCCGAAGTCGAAGGTCTTCCGGGCCGCGGCCAGCGGGGTGAGGTCGCTCGGGGTGTTGATGATCGAGTTGTCCGGATGGCTCGACGACCAGGCCAGGGCCGCGACGGCGGACGCGGCGCCCAGGCCGCCCCAGAGCCAGGTCACCTTGCGGCGCAGCACCTCGCGCACCGCGCCCTTCTGGCTCAGCAGCAGCGCGAAGAACAGGGCCCCGGCGAACCAGATCATGCCCAGCGGGCGGATGCTGATCAGCACCAGCGCGCCGATGCCCAGCCGGGCCAGCCGGCGGTTCAACAGCTGCGGGTCCGGGTTCATCAGCATCGGCAGCCCGGCGCTCCAGACCAGGATGCCCGCCGCGATCTCCGGACCGCTCGGGTTGACCATGCCGAACAGGAACAGCGCCATCGGCGTGGCCGCGGTGACCGTGCCCAGCAGGGTGAAGGACCGCCGCCGCCACTCGGCCGCCGAGACCACCGCGCTCGCCACCAGGGCGGAGCAGATCAGCGCCGACATCAGGCGCATCAGGTAGAAGCCCTTCGCCCCCGGGACCAGGAGGCTCGGCCAGCCCACCGCGAAGTAGTACGCCGGGTGGTAGCGGCCGGCCGCGGTGGTCACCAGGGCCTCGCCCGGACGGTCGATGAGCCGCGGCGCGCAGGAAGCCGGGGTCTCGGACTTGAAGACGTAGCAGGAGTTGACGTCCTTGAGCTCCTGGTAGATCCGCGGGAGCTCGACCCCGGTCTCGGCGAACTGGCCCTCGATGCCGCCCACCAGGTGCGGGACCATGACCTCGCGGCCCTCGACCTGCCCCCGGGCGACGGCCGCGGCCCGGATGAGGTGGGCGTGCTCGTCCGGCGAGGCGCCGATCGGGGTGGCGATCGACCAGGACGCACTCAGGGCGAACAGGATCGCGAAAGCCACGGCCCACAGACGCCTCGGCGAGGAGACGAGCCGGTCGGCGAGGCTCTTGACGGCGGTGATCATCATCAGGATTGGGCCTTTGGGGTCAGTTCGGGCTCATGGGCGGGAACTGGTTACTTGATCATGCTGAGCCATGACTGGTCACCGGTCTTGGAGCAGTGCCCACCCGGCGCGAACTTCGGGCAGGAGCCGTCGAGGTTCTGCACGGTGTGCGACACCCACGGCAGGATGCGGTAGGTGTTCTCCTTGGCCGGCAGGTAGCGGTCCGACATCGACGACGAGACCGTACCGAACAGGAAGAGGAGAGCGAACAGCGTACCGATGACGGCCGCTTGCGGGCCCGGCAGGGGCGTTCCGGCGAGTCCCCCGGTCCCGGCGGCCTCCGCGGTCCCGCCGGCCTCGGCGACCCGGCGGCGCTCGGCCAGCCGGAGCGACACCAGGTGGACCAGCAGGGCGCACAGCAGCAGGCCGCAGTACAGCAGCTGGTTGTTGGTCCGGGTGTAGAGCTGGACCGTCTGCGTCTCGTACATGTGCGAGGCGATGTACATCCGCATCACCCAAGCGCTCGCGAACATGCAGCTGATGGTGACGACCACCGGCTTGCGGATGCCCAGCCAGAGGGCGGCGCCCAGTGCGACGAACATCACCACGGCGAACAGGTCCATGCCGCCGAACTCGCCGGGGATCGGCCAGTCCCCCACCTTGCCCGGCATGTCCGTGCGCCACATCAGGAAGTACGCCGGGTCGGTGAAGTTGTCGAAGCGGAAGTTGGGGTCCTTGGTGTCCTGGCCGTCCGTCAGCATGGTCACCAGGTAGCTGCCGCAGGTCAGCAGGAACGCGCCCACGGTGGCGGCCAGGTAGACCAGCCCCTTGAGCCGGTTGTCACGCCAGGGGAAGTACGCCAGCGCGGCGACCACCACGCCGATGGCGCTCCACAGGAACCACCCGGAGTAGGTGAGGAACAGCAGGCCCAGCAGCGCGCCGAAGCCGGCCGCCTTCAGCAGCAGCAGCCGCCAGCCGTCCGTCCCGCTCCGGCGCAGGTGCACCACCACGGCGACCAGGACGGGCACCAGGACGACCAGCACGGTCTGGCTGTACGGCTTGTAGGCGTCGATCAGGGCGAAGGCCGGCAGCACGCCGAAGGCGAGGGCGCGGACCGGGCTGAGCAGCATCCGCCACGAGAGGTAGACCAGCGGGCCGAACGCGGCGGCGCCGAGGATCTGGAGGTCCTTGAAGGCGTACGCGGTGTTGCCGTCGCGGAACCACTCGGCGTAGTAGCCCAGGGTGTACAGCGGCGCCGGCGGGTAGACCGCCGAGCCCGAGGGCTGGCCGTTCGCCAGGGCGTGGGCCCACTCGACGATGCGCCCGCTGTCGCCGTTCAGGCCGAACATCGGCCAGGGCGTGCCGAGCAGCGCCATCACCGCGCCGGCCGCCACGAAGCCGCTGGCGAGGCCCGCGATGGCGGCCGCGGAGAACCGGGCCACCAGGCCGAAGTGCCGGCCCGAGCGGAAGCGCATCGCGAGCACGACCGCGCCGAGCAGGAGGAAGCCGATGACCGCGAACCGCAGCTGCAGCGCGGCGAGACCGCTCACCTGGGCGATCCGGTCCAGCGGGTCCATGTGGAACCCGCTCGCCATCACGGGGAGCACCAGGGCGGCCAGGAAGGCCACCACGGCCTCACCCGCGAGCAGTGCCGGGGCCGACGTCCGGAGCCGAGCCACGGAGCGGCGCGCGGATCCCGGGATCAGCGGACGCCCTCCGATCGGCGGGATCCTGGAGGCCTCTTGGGCACTGACTGTCACTGGTAACGGTCCTCAGCTCGTGGTCGCTCGCTCGGCCCGCCCGACCCTTCGGCGTCGGCCGGTGACGGAGCCGTACTGCTTCCGGGGCGCACGGCGGCAGCCCCGGGCATCATAGGTCCTACGCCTGAGGAAGACCCCATCGGGAAGATGGACGAATCACCCCCGGGCCGCCCGGGCGGGCACGCCTCAGGCGATGCCGATGAGGATCATCAGGGTCCAGAACGCGCAGCCCAGGTAGCCGATGACCAGGCCGAGAACGGCCGCCCAGTCGCCGTCCATGTTGCGGCGGCGGATCTCCGCGCGGGCGATGTGGCCGGTGATCACGGCGGGGGCGGAGAGGCCGAACAGGCCGGCCACCAGGGAGACCACCGCGAGCACGTTGGTCTGGCGGGCCTGGGGCGGCGGCGGGACCGGCATGAAGGTGGCCGGAACCGGCGTGGCGACGGTGGGCGGCGGCGCCGTCATCGGCCCCGAGGGCAGGTCCGCCACCAGCACGGCCAGCTGGCCGTAGGTCTGCGCGGCGGCCACCGCCTCGTGGCGCTGCTCGTACTCCTGGACCGTGAGCCGCCCCTCGGCGAACGCGGCCTTGAGCACGTCGAGCGTGCGGTCCCGGTCCGCGTGGCCCGCCCGCATCCCGGCCTGCGACGCCGCCGCGGGCGCGGGCGCCGGCTGCCAGCCGCCCGCCGGCAGCTTGCCGGGCGGATAGCCGGAACCAGGCTCGCCCCATGGTTGTACGGACATCCGCCACCTCCCGGTAGCGCGGCACCCCCGCGCACGTCACTGCTCCCTCATAGTGCAGGACGAACAACCGAACTGAGTAGTTGCCAAATCGGCCCAGTAGTCGCCCGGACGAGGAAAACGGGCGGCGTGCCTCACCCGTTCGGCGGACACTCTCAGGGGATGCTCAACTCGGGCGACAGCCGGTTCGCACGGTGACAGGCTGGGCCCGGAGCGACCCCGCACCACGACGACGTCCACCACCACGAGCAGAGAAGGCCGCCATGCAGGCGTCAGCGCCGCCGTCCCCCGACCTCTCCGGGCCGGGAACCCCGTCCGCCGTCAGCATCCAGGGGCTCTGGAAGCACTTCGGCCCCCAGGCCGCGGTGGCCGGGCTGAGCCTGGAGCTGCCGGCCGGGGCGTTCATCGGCCTGGTCGGGCCGAACGGTGCCGGCAAGACCACCACGCTGTCGATGGTCACCGGGCTGCTCCGGCCCGACCAGGGCACCGTCCTGGTGCACGGCGCCGACGTGTGGGCGGACCCGGTGACGGTCAAGGCCCGGATCGGCATCCTGCCCGAGGGCCTGCGGATGTTCGAGCGGCTCAGCGGGCGCGAGCTGCTCCAGTACACCGGGCGGCTGCGCGGCCTGCCCGGCGCCGAGGTGGACCGGCGGGCCGAGGAGCTGCTGGCCGTCCTGGACCTCGGCCGGGACGCCGACAAGCTGGTCGCCGACTACTCCACCGGCATGCGCAAGAAGATCGGCCTGGCCGCCGCGCTGCTGCACAACCCGGACGTGCTGTTCCTGGACGAGCCCTTCGAGGGCGTCGACCCGGTCTCCGCCCAGACCATCCGCGGCGTGCTCAAGCGGTACGCGGCGGCCGGCTCCACGGTGATCTTCTCCAGCCACGTGATGGAGCTGGTCGAGCAGCTCTGCGACTGGGTCGCGGTGGTCAACGCCGGCCAGGTGATAGCCCAGGGGCCGCTGGACTCCGTCCGGGGCGGGCGCAGCCTGCACGAGGCCTTCCTGGAGCTGATCGGCGTCCGCGAGGACGACGGGCAGGCGCTCGGCTGGCTCGGCGGCGGGCAGGCCGGGGGCTCCCTGTGAACGACGCCCCGGTGCCCGACGGCCGGACGGTGGTCCGTGCCCTGGTGGCGCTCAAGCTGCGGCTGCTGCGCAACGGGCTGCGGCGCAGCCCCGGCCGGACCACCGTCTACGTGATCGGCGCCGTCGCGGGCCTGGCCCTCGCGGCCGGCGTCGCCGTCGCCATGGCCGCGCTGAACGGGCGCTACGCGGGCTCCGGGGACGCCGGGGTGATGCTGCTCGGCGTGCTAACCCTGAGCTGGGCCGCGCTGCCGCTGTTCCTCTTCTCCAGCGACGAGAGCGCCGACCCGACCCGGCTGACCATGCTGCCGCTGCGCCCCGGCCCGCTGCTGCGCGGCACGCTGCTGGCCGCGCTGATCGGACCGGGGCCGCTGGTCAGCCTGGTGCTGGTGACCGCCGCGGTGCTGGCCGGCGCGGCCGGCGGCGCCTCGGCCGCGGTGGCGGTGCTCGGCGTGCCGCTCGCGCTGCTCTGCCTGGTCACGCTCTCCCGGGCGGTCGCGGCGGGCAACGCCCGGATGCTCTCCAGCCGGCGCGGCAAGGACTTCGCGATCTTCGGCGGGCTGGCCTTCGCCCTTCTGGTGCAGGTCGCCAACGTCGGCTCGCAGAGCATCCTCGGCCGCCGGGGCGGGCCGATCGACCTCAGCCCGCTGAAGCCGATCGCCTCGGTGCTGCGCTGGATCCCGCCGATCAGCGCGGCGGACGCGCCGCGCACCGCCGGCGAGGGCCGGTACGGGCTGGCGCTGCTCCAGCTCGCCGCGGCCGCCGCGCTGCTGGCGCTGCTGCTGCGCTGGTGGCGGCGGAGCCTGCAGGAGCTGATGGTGACCGCCGACTCCTCCACCCTGGAGGTCGCCCGCGGGGTGCAGGACTCGCGCGGCTGGCGGTTCCTGCCCCAGGGCCGGACCGGCGCGGTGATGCAGCGGCACCTGCGGTACGCCTGGCGCGAGCCGCGGGCCAAGGCGGCGCTGTTCACCAGCATCGGGATGACGCTGGTGATCTGCGTGCTGTCGATGGTCCAGGGCTGGGCGAGCGTCTACCTGCTGGCGATGACCGGGGTGTTCCTCGGGCTGCAGATGCTCAACCTGTTCGGCATGGACGGCTCGGCGTTCTGGATGGTCGCCGCCACCCTGCGTACCCCGGCCGACGCCCGCTCCGAGCTGCGCGGCCGGGCGTACGCGGTGCTGTCGTACGCCGTCCCGGTCACGCTGCTGCTCGGGCTGGTGCTGGCGGCCGTCACCGGCCGGTGGAGCGAGCTGCCGTCCGCGCTCGGCCTGGCGCTGACGCTGCTCGGCTGCGGGATCGCGCTGGGCGCGATGTTCAGCGTCCTGGCGCCGTACACCATGCCGGCCGACAGCAACCCGATGCGCAACGCCGCCCCGGGCCAGGGCGGGCTGATCCTGCTCAACCAGTTCGGCTCGATGCTCGGCGTCGCCCTGCTGGCGCTGCCGGTCGGCGGCTACCTCGCCTGGGCCCTGGTCTCCGACGGCCCGAGCTGGCCGGTGCTGCTGATCGGCCCGCTGTACGGCGCCCTGGTCGCGACCCTGGGCGTCCGCCTCGCGGCGGCCCGCCTGCTGGACCGCACCCCGGAGATCCTCGCCAAGGCCATCGAGCGCTGAGCCGCTCGCCCGTCGGTCCCCGCCGCCGCTCCGGCATCATGGGCAGGAGGAGTCGGGCCGTCGAGGCGTCGTCGAGGAGAGCAGGGACACACCGTGGGCGAGCGCGCGCAGCAGGCCGGGACCGCCGGACCGCTGCTGGAGCAGGCGGTGCGGTCGGTGGTGACGGCCCCGGAGGAGGCGCTGGACCTCGCCCTGGACACCGGGGCCTCGCTGCTGGCCGCCTCGGCCGGGCAGTGGCCGGAGGTCGGCCGGGCGCTGCTCGGGTACGCGGACACGGCCGTCGGCCGCTGCTGGTCCGCCGGGTGGCGGCCGGCCGACCTGGTCCGGGTGGTGCGGCGCGAGCTGAAGCCCGTCCACCTGGCCCTCGCGGTGGACCTGATCGCCGCCGAGGGCCGCCGCCACCCCGCGGCCGCCCTGGACCGGCGCTGGCTGGAGCAGCTGCGCGAGCTGGAGGCCGAGGTGTGGTGGCCCGGCGACGACGAGTACCTCGGCGCCTTCGCCGACCGGCACCGGCTGGACCGCTTCGCGCTCGCCACCGCCGCCCTGGAGCTGCTGCGCACCTGGGGCCGGCTGCCGCCGATCGCCCCGGTGGGGCCCGCCCCCGGGCAGGTCGTGCGGCCGCAGCACTCGGGGCCGGTGGGCGGCGAGCCGCGGATGCTGGCGCGGATCCGGGCGCTGCTGGCCAAGGCCGAGTCCACCGAGTACCCGGAGGAGGCCGAGGCGCTGACCGCCAAGGCCCAGCAGCTGATGGCCCAGCACAGCATCGACGACGCGCTGCTGGCCGCGTCCGGTGCCGACCGGGACACCCCGGCGGCGCTGCGGATCGGGGTGGACAACCCGTACGAGGGCCCCAAGACGATGCTGCTGGACGCGGTCGCGGCGGCCAACCGGTGCCGGGTGGTGTGGGCGAAGGAGTTCGGCTTCTGCACCGTGGTCGGCTTCGACGGCGACCTGGACGGCGTCGAGCTGCTCTACACCTCGCTGCTGGTGCAGGCCACCCACGCGCTCAACAAGGCGGGCTCCCGCAAGGACTCGCGCAGCAAGGCGTTCCGGCAGTCCTTCCTGGTCGCGTACGCGGCGCGGATCCGCGAGCGGCTGACCGCCGCGACCGAGCGCGCCACCAGCGCCGCCGCGGCCGGACGGCACCTGCGCGAGGACGGCACCGAGGAGCAGCTGCTGCCCGACGCGCGGCTGCTGCCCGCGCTCGCCGCCCGCTCCGAGGCGGTGGACGAGGAGGTCGGCCGGCTGTTCCCGAAGCTGGTCTCGCAGCGGGTGCGGGTCAGCGACGGCGTGGGCTGGGCGGCCGGACGCGCCGCCGCCGACCGGGCCGCGCTGCACGGGCGCGCCGGGGCGATCCGCCGGTAGGCGGTCACACCCCGGCACTCCCCCGGCCGACCCGCGCAAGATCCACAGGAGTCGCCCCGCCTCCCGAGGGACCTGATAGAACGTAGTCCGCCACGAACAAAGGGGGACTCGACGTGACGGAACCGGCGGCGGAGTCGGGGTACCGGGACCGGGTGCGCGGAACGCTGCTCGGCGGAGCGATCGGCGACGCGCTGGGCTGGCCGGTGGAGTTCCAGCAGCTCCACCAGATCCAGGACCGGTACGGGCCGCGGGGCGTGACCACACTGCCGGCCGGGCCCGGGCCGGTCGAGGTCACCGACGACACCCAGATGACGCTGTTCACCGCCGAGGGCCTGATCCGCGGCTTCGTCCGCGGCTGGACGGGCGGCGGCGGCTCGGTGCCGGAGGCCGTGCACGGCGCCTACCGGCGCTGGCTGCGCACCCAGTTCCAGGACGCGCCGGACACCGAGCCGCAGCCCCGCCCGTACGACGGCTGGCTGCTCGGCCGGCCCTTCCTGTACGCGCGGCGGGCACCGGGCAACGCCTGCCTGAGCGGGGTGTCCGAGCACCCGGTGTTCGAGGCGCCGTCCGCGATCGGGCTGACCGGGCCGATCAACCCGGGTTCCAAGGGCTGCGGCACGGTGATGCGCTCGGCGCCGTTCGGGCTGGCCCGGCTGGGCGTCGAGCAGTCCTTCGGGCTGGCGGTGCAGTGCGCCCAGCTCACCCACGGGCACCCGACCGGCTACCTCGCGGCGGGCGCCTTCGCGGCGCTGGTCGAGCGGCTCGCGCACGGCACCGAGCCGTGGGCGGCGGTCGGCGAGACGGTGGAGCAGATCCGCGAGCTGCCGAGCTCCAAGGAGACCGTCCAGGCGCTGGCCCGGGCGGTGCGGCTGGCCCAGGAGGCCGAGCCCGCGGCGGAGACGGTGGAGCGGGTCGGGCTCGGCTGGATCGCCGAGGAGTGCCTGGCCATCGCCGTGTACTCGCTGCTGGCGGCCACCCTGGACCCCGACCCGGTGCGCACCGCGCTGCTGCTGTCGGTGAACCACTCCGGGGACTCCGACTCGACCGGCGCGGTCTGCGGCAACCTGGTCGGGGCGGCGTACGGCGCCGCGGCGCTGCCCGCCGAGTGGGCCGGGGCGGTCGAGGGCCGGGCGGAGCTGCGGCAGGTCGCGGACGACCTGCTGGTGCTGTTCGGCAGCCGCGACCCCCGGCACCCGGCGCTCGGCGGACGCTACCCGGCCTGGTGAACCCGGGCCCGGGCGGGCACCGCCCCGCCCGATGAGCCCCGGGCCCCTCGGACGCCGCCCCGGCCCGTCGGCTACTTCGCCAGCGGGTCGGTGACCTGGCCGAGGAACAGCGGCGCCCCGCCCCGGGCGTCCCGGATCAGGAACAGGAACGGCCGGTCCAGGTGCACCTGGACCGGCCGGTCGGCGTTCGGCGCCGCCGCGGCCTCGATCCCGGCACCGCTGCCGGCCGCCGCGACCGTCCCGTCCTCGTCGACCTCGACGGTGGCCTTCTGCACCACCGTGCCGACGACCAGCGGCTCCTTGGCGATGCCGGTGAGATCGGCCTTGTCGAACGCCGAGGAGACGCCGAGCGAGCGCAGCGCGGGGGTGAGCTCCTTCGAGCTGCCGAAGCGGAAGCGCGGCAGCCGGAGGTCGACCGGCCGCTCGGCGAGGGCGCCGAGGACGCGGTCGAGCTGGGGCTGGTCCAGGCCCTTGGCGAAGGCGGCGAAGCCGCCCTGCGCGGGGACGATCAGGTCCATCACGAGTCCGCCGTCCGCGTACGGCAGCTCGACGGCCTGCCAGGGCTCGCCGAGGATCCCGCCGGAGCCGTCGGCGTACTTGAACTCCCCGGTCTGCGCCATCGTGGGGACGGCCAGGGTGGAGCCGTCGAGCTTGTGGAACGGGCGGTCGGCGGTGTGCGAGGGCTTGAAGGCGGAGGCCCACCGGGCCTTCAGGTAGAGCGCGTCGGTGAGCACCAGCCGGGTGCTCGGGGTGATCGCGTCCGGGCCGAACAGGTCCTTGATCCGGCCGTCGGTGGCCTTCTCCACGGCCGCGTTGACGGTCTTGCGGGCCCCGTCCGGGTCCTTGGCGAAGTCGGCCTGGTGCACGCCGGTGTCGAAGGCGGCGGCCAGGGTGGCCAGGTAGTCCGGCTCGACGGCCAGGCCCTGCTGCGTCCAGAGGTCGTCGCTGCGGCGCAGGGTGAGCCGGTCTCCGGCCGGGACCGGCCGGTTCAGCGCGCCGGTGGCGAGCGCGTACTGCCGCGGGTCGAGGTCGGTGTGCAGGGCCTTGGCCAGTTCCCCGGCGGTGGCGCCGCGGGCGCCGGGCAGCAGCATCGCGAGCAGGGTGGCCAGACCGGACGGCGAGACCACGAGGTTGCCGCCGGCGGCGTCCGGCTGGGCGGTCAGGGCGTGCAGGAGGTCGAGGCCGAAGGCGTCGGTGGCGGCCGCGGTGGCGGCCACCTGGGCCGGGTCGACGGCCGGGCGGCTCGCGGGCGCGGCCGCCCTGAGCTCCACGGGCGCGGCGGCTCCGGTGCCGCCGCAGCCGGCGAGCAGCGGCGTGGCGAGCGCGGCCGCGAGGAGCAGCGCCGCCGGGCGGCGGAGGGTGCGACGGGTTCCGGTGCTGCGGTTCGTCATGGCCCTTCGACGCACCGCCCCCGGATCGGGTTCCGGCCCGTACGGCGTCAGTCCCAGAGCGCGCCGAGCTCCAGCAGTTCGTCCCGGTGCTCGATCCGCTCCACCCAGTCGGCCGGCCAGGCCGCCTCGCCGTGGTGGGCGCCCGCGAAGGCGCCGGCCAGGCAGGCGAGGGAGTCGGAGTCGCCGCTGGAGTAGGCGGCCCGGCGCACGGCGGCGACCGGGTCGTCGGGCAGCAGCAGGAAGCAGAGCAGGCCAGTGCCGAAGGCCTCCTCGGCGACCCAGCCCTCACCGGTGGCCAGGCAGGGGTCGGCCTCGACGTCGGGGGCGGCGAGGGCGGCCTCCAGCTGGTCGAGCACCTTGAGGCAGTCGTCCCAGCCGCGGGCGATGACGGCCTGCGGGGAGCTGCCGTACCAGCGGTCGGCGAGGTCGCCGAGCCAGAACTCGTCGTAGCGCTCCCGGCTCGCCAGCGCGTACGCCCGCAGCACCGCCGGCAGCCCGGCGGGCGGGACGCCCTCGGCCAGCCGGCGGACGGCGTACGCGGTGAGGTCGCTGGCGGCGAGCGCGGTCGGGTGGCCGTGGGTGAGGGCGGACTGCAGCTGGGCGGCGCCGGAGAGCTGCCGGGCGTCCAGCTCGCGGATCAGCCCGATCGGGGCGACCCGCATGTTGGCGCCGCAGCCCTTGGAGCCGACGTCGCTGGCCTGCTGCCAGCGCTTCTCGTCGTGGCTGAGCCGCTCGCAGGCGCGCAGGCAGGTCATGCCGGGGGCCCGGTTGTTCTGCGGGGAGCGCCACCAGTCGACGAACTCCTCGCGGACCGGCCGCACCAGCCGGAGGGGGGTGAGCGGCCCGCGCGCCAGGGCGGTGCGCAGGCCGCGGCCGAGGGCGAGGGTCATCTGGGTGTCGTCGGTGACCAATGCCGGCTTGGGCAGGGGCAGTTGCCGCCAGTCCTCGCAGTACTGAGCGATGTGCTCGATCTCGTCGAACTCGGTGCGGTGGCCCAGCGCGTCCCCGATCGCCAGCCCCAGCAGCGCCCCTGTCGCCTTGCCCACGGCCCTCTCCCCCTCAGTCGTCAGACCTCGACCAACAGCTCCTTGAGCCCGCGGATCACGTAGCCCGGGTTCCACTCGGGCTCGCGGACCAGCCGCAGGCCCGGCGCCCGCCGCAGCAGGGTGCCGTAGGACTCGGTGAGCTCCAGTCTGGCAAGCGGGGCGCCGAGACAGAAGTGGATTCCGGCGCCGAAGGTGATGTGCGGGTTGTCGGTGCGGCCGAGGTCGAGGCGGTCCGGGTCGGCGAAGCGCTCGGGGTCGCGGTTGGCGGAGCCGAAGAGCAGGGCGATCTCGGCGCCGCGCGGGACGGTGACGCCGCGGACCTCGATGTCCTCCAGCACCCAGCGCTCGAACATCTGCAGCGGGGTGTCCCAGCGCATCAGTTCCTCGACGGCGGTGGGCAGCAGTTCGTCCACCGAGCCGCGCAGCCGGGCGAGCTCCCCGGGGTTGCGGAACAGGGCCCACCAGCCGTTGCCGGTGGTGTTGACGGTCGCCTCGTGCCCGGCGTTGAGCAGCAGCACGCAGGTGGAGATCATCTCCTGCTCGCTGAGCGCGTCGGAGCCCTCCTGGGCCTGGATCAGCGCGCTGATCAGGTCCGTCCCCGGGGCCGCCCGGCGCTCGCGGATCAGGGTGCGCAGGTAGTCGGAGAACTCGGTGCTGGCGGTGACGGCCCGGCGGGCGGCCTCCTCGCTCGGGTTGAGCTCGAACATCCCGGTGATGTCGGCGGACCACGGCCGCAGCAGGTGCCGGTCGCCCTCCGGCACGCCGAGCATCTCGGCGATCACGGCGACCGGCAGCGGCTCGGCGACGGTGGCGATCAGGTCGCCGCCGCCGGCCGCGAGCAGCCCGTCGACCAGCTCGCCGGCCAGCCGCCGCACGGTGGGGCGCAGGCCCTCGACCATGCGCGGGGTGAAGGCCTTGGAGACCAGCCGGCGGATCCGGGTGTGGTCGGGGGCCTCCAGGTCCAGCAGCCCGTGGTCGTTGAGGGTGTGGAAGGGCTCGTGCGCCGGGTCGGGCTCGGGGCGGCCGAACTCCGCGTGGCTGAAGCGGTGGGTGTAGGTGCGGCCCAGCCGGCGGTCGCGCAGCAGGGCGCTGACGTCCTCGTGGCGGGAGACGAGCCACTGGTTCGTCGGCTCGAAGTACGTCACCGGCGCGTGCTCGCGCAGCTCGGCGTACGCGTCGTACGGGTGGGCCACGAACGCCGCCGACCAGGGGTCGAACTTCGCCGTCGTCGTCATCGGTCGATCACTCCAGGCCAGAGGGGGGAAGCCGGAAGGATCATCGTACGCACGCGGTACGTCCGGGAATATGACCCTTCCGGCCCCTGCTCAGGCCCGCTCCAGGACAAGTCGGCGCACCAGCTCCGGGAGCGCCTGGGAGATCGGCTCCCGGATCACCTCGGCCGCGGCCCCGTCGTACGGCGTCGGCTCGGCGTTCACGATGATCAGCTCCGCCCCGCTCTTCACCGCGTCGAGCGGCAGCGCCGCCACCGGGAACACCTGGAGGCTGGTGCCGACCGCGATGAACACGTCGCAGGCCCGGGCGATCGCGTCGGCCTGCCCGAGCACCTCCGGGTCGAGGTTCTCGCCGAACATCACCACGCGCGGCTTGAGGATCCCCCCGCAGGCCCGGCACGCCGGATCCGGCTCCCCCGCCTCGACCCGCGCCAGCGCCTCCGCCATCGGCCCGACCACCCGGCAGCGCAGGCACTGCGTCTCCCGGGCCGTGCCGTGCAGTTCGAGCACCTTGCGGGCGGACAGCCCGGACTGCTGGTGCAGCCCGTCGATGTTCTGGGTGAGCACCCGCAGCGGCAGGCCGGAGCGCTCCAGGTCGACCAGCGCCCGGTGCCCGGCGTTCGGCTCGGCGGCCGGCGCGCCCGTCTCCAGCCGCATCCGCCACGCCCGCCGGCGCACCTGCGGATCGTCCCGGTACGGCCCGATGGTGACCAGTTCCTCGGCCGACGGGTCCTTCCGCCACAGGCCCTGCGGGCCGCGGTAGTCGGGGATGCCGGAGTCCGTCGAGATGCCCGCGCCGGTGAGCACGGCGATCAGGGGGCGCTTCGCGTTCATACCCCGGACGGTACGGGCGGCGGCCCGGCCCCGGCCACCGAAATTCCGGGGGCACCGGCCCCGGGGGCGCCGTCGGCCCGGGAACGCCGAAGGGCCCGGAGGCTTGATGC
>NZ_JBHVET010000088.1:0-17424 GCF_042802135.1 Kitasatospora sp. NPDC057512 | reverse complement strand
GCATCCGGCCTCGTCGGGCCGGATGCCACCGCGGTCGACCACCCCGGCGGGGCTTGGTCGGGTCGGGGCGCGCTACGCCCCGGCGACGAGCATCCCGCCCATGGCCAGCATGGTCGCCGCGACCAGCCCGTCCAGCACCCGCCAGGCCTTCGGCCGGGACAGGACGCCGCTCAGCAGCCGGGCGCCGAAGCCCAGGGCGGCGAACCAGCACAGGCTGGCCAGGGTCGCGCCCGCGCCGAAGGCCCAGCGCAGGTCGCCGCGGTCGGAGGCGAGCGAGCCCAGCAGGAGCACGGTGTCGAGGTACACGTGCGGGTTCAGCCAGGTCATCGCCAGGCAGGTGAGGACCGCTCGCCGGACGGAGCCGGCCGCCGGTCCGCCTCCGGTGAGCGCGGCCGCCGGATCCGGGCGCAGCACCCGTCGGGCCGCCAGGAAGCCGTAGCAGAGCAGGAACGCCCCGCCGACCAGGCCCACCGCCGTCAGTGCCGCCGGCCAGGCCGTGACCACCGTGCCCACCCCCGTCACGCCGAGGGCGATCAGCGCCGCGTCCGAGACGGCGCAGATGGCGACGACGGCGAGGACGGCGTGCCTGCGGGCGCCCTGGCGCAGGACGAACGCGTTCTGGGCCCCGATGGCCACGATGAGGGAGAGTCCGGTACCGAAACCGGCGAGTGCGGCGGCGATGGTGCTGCTGGTCATGGGTCCGACCGTATGGACCGCGTATAGATGAGTACAGCTAAAGATTCTAAAGTAACCTTAGTCGTACTTATGGACGAGCTTCCCCTGGACCAGGTCCGGACCCTGCTCGCGGTGGTCGACGAGGGCACCTTCGACGCCGCGGCCGCCGCCCTGCACGTGACCCCCTCCGCCGTCAGTCAGCGCGTCAAGGCCCTGGAACAGCGCACCGGGCGGGTCCTGCTGCTGCGCACCAAGCCGGTACGGCCCACCGAGTCCGGCGAGGTGGTGGTCCGGTTCGCCCGCCAGCTGGCCCGGCTGGAACGCGACGCCCGCGCCGAACTGGGCCTGGCCGCCGAGCAGGGCCCGGCCCGGGTCCCGATCGCGGTCAACGCCGACTCCCTCGCGACCTGGTTCCTGCCCGCGCTCACCCGGGTGCCGCAGGACCCGCCGATCTGCTTCGAGCTCCACCGGGAGGACGAGGCCCACACCACCGCCCTGCTGCGCGAGGGCCAGGTGATGGCCGCCGTCACCTCCTCGCCCGACCCGGTGGCCGGCTGCACCGTTCGACGGCTCGGGCTGGCCCGCTACCTGGCCGTGGCCACACCGGAGTTCGCGGACCGTCATCTCACCGGGGACCTGGCCGAGGATCTGGGCCGGGCCCCCACCGTGGCCTTCGACCGGCGCGACGAGCTCCAGGACGAGTTCGTCCGGTCCCTCACCCGGGGGCGGTCGGGCGCCGGGCGGATCCGCCACCTGGTGCCCGCCTCGGACGGGTTCCGGGACGCGGTGGCCGCCGGTCTCGGCTGGGGCCTCGTGCCCGAACCTCAGGCCGAGGCGCTGCTGCGCTCCGGCCGGCTGGTGGAACTGGCACCCGCCCGGCCCATGGACGTCCCGCTGTACTGGCAGCAGTGGAAGCTGGATTCGCCCGCCCTGTCCACGGTCGCCGAGGTCGTCGCGGCGGCCGCCGCCGAGGCCCTGCTGCCTGGGCCCACCCGCCGCCGGCCGTAGACCGCCCGGGGCTCGGCCCGCCCTCGCTATCCTTCGTGTCCTTGGTCCTGCCCGCTCCGCAGGGCGGCGCCGTGGGCGAGCAGGAGGCTCAGCGCCGCGTAGTCCGATCCGGGGCGGCGGACGGGCACGAACACCTCCAGCCGGTCCCCTTCGGTCCGGTAGCCCGCCTTCGTCGCGCGCCCCGACAGGGCCCGGCTGCCGACGTGCGAGGCCAGGTCCCGGACGTCGAGCCGGACACCGTCCGCCGGGCGCGCGGAGACGAGCGCGATCCGGGACCAGGCGATCGGCGCGGGGAAGGGGGAGAGCGTCATCCCCTCGGCGGTGAAGGTCAAGGCGCCCCAGCGGAACGCGCCACCCGCGCCGAGCTCGTCCAGGAGGCGTTGCGCACGGGCCACGGCGACGGCCTGCGCCGCGTCCGAGACGAAGCGCGCGCCGGTGTCGGGGTGCACCTTCGTGATCATCCGCCAGAAGCCGCACTCCTCCTGGACCTTGATGTAGTCCAGGCCCCGGAGGCGGATCCGGCCGCCCGTGTGGGGGCGGATCACGGTCTTGAGCACGTCGTGCGAGTGCGCCGAGTTGAAGTGGACGGACACCCGGGTCGACTCGACGGAGGCGATGTCCTGCCACGCGTACCGCAGCGTGCGGCGCCCCGGCCGGCGCAGCTCGAAGCCGTGCTCGTACTCCCGGATCCGGATCCGGGCGTGCCGCACGCCCAGGGCGAGGCACCCCAGGGCCGCCACGGGCACCGCCCAGAACGCGAGTCGGAACGAGGAGTCCTCGTCGTAGTACTTGCCGACGAGGGAGCACAGCACGCCGAACACGATGAGGAGCACGACCAGCGCGGTCATCGGCCTGCGCGCGTAGGCCCCCTGGTAGGTCCACACCCGCTGCCCCAGCCGCCCGCTCCGCTCCGACCCCGTCGCCGTGCCTGCCGTCACCACACACCTCGCATAGCCGTCCGATACCGCGTCGTCGAGTCTCGGACGGGTTCGTGCGGGGGACAACGGGAGAACTACTCAATTCCCGCACGCCCGCGGTGCCGCTACCGTCACCGCGCGTCCGTAGGATGACCACCCATGGGAACGGGGGCAGCCGCGGGGACGTTCGCCGGCCTCGGCGGCCTCGACGCCGAACTGACACCGCTGATCGGGCGGCGGACGGAGACGGCGCGGATCGCCCGGCTGCTCTCCGGCGCGCGCCTGGTGACGCTCAGCGGACCCGGAGGCGTGGGCAAGACCCGGCTGGCGCTGCGCGTGGCGGCGGACGCGGAGCGCTCCGCCTTCCCCGACGGCGTGTACGTCGCCGAACTCGCCGACCTCCGGGACCCGGAGCTGCTCGCACCGAGCGTCCTCGGCACCCTCGACGTGGCGGATCCGGGGCACCCCGGCGCCGACGCGGCGGCCGTCCTCGCCGCCCGGCTGCGCGAGCGGCGCGCCCTGCTGGTCCTGGACAACTGCGAGCACCTGGTCGACGCGTGCGCCCGCCTCACCGACGCGTTGCTGCGGGCCGCGCCCGGACTGCGCGTCCTGGCGACGAGCCGGCAGCCGCTCGGCATCGCGGGCGAACAGGTCTTCCCCGTGGAGCCGTTGCCGGTGCCGGACGCGTGGGCGGGGCACGGCCTGCGCGACCTGAGCGGCAATCCGGCCGTCGCGCTGTTCGTCGACCGGGCGGCCGCCGTGCTGCCCGGCTTCACCCTGACCAGGCCGGACGCCGCCGCCGTCGCCGAACTCGTCCGCCGCCTGGACGGGCTGCCCTTCGCGATCGAACTGGCCGCCGCCCGCATCCGGAGCCTGACGCCGCAGGAGATCCTGGAGCGGCTCTCGGACCGGTTCGCGCTGCTCACCGGGGGGAGCAGCGTCGCCGCCGACCGGCAGCGCACCCTGCGCGCGTTGATCGACTGGAGCCACGAACTGTGCACGGGGCGCGAGCGGTTGCTGTGGGCGCGGGCCTCGGTGTTCCGCGGCGGCTTCGATCTGGAGAGCCTCGAACGGGTCTGCGCGGACGTCGAACTGCCGCCCGCCGCCCTGCTCGACGCCCTCGACGGCCTGGTGGCCCGGTCGATCGTCAACTGCCGCCACGTACAGGGACGTTCGCACTACCACATGCTGGAGACGGTACGGGAGTACGGGCACGAGCGGCTGGCCGCGTCCGGCTCGCTCGACGCCCTGCGCGGGCGTCACCGGGACCGGTACGCCGAACTGACCGCACGCGCCGGGCGGGAGTGGTTCGGGCCCCGGCAGGTCGACTGGTTCACGCGTCTTCGCCTGGACCACCCGAACCTGCGCGCGGCCCTGGGGTTCTGCCTGGAGCGGCCCGGGCAGGCGCGGGCCGGTCTGGCCCTGGCCGTGTCGCCCCGGCACTACTGGATGACCGCGGGCCTGCTGTCCGAGGGTCGCCACTGGCTGTCGCAACTGCTCGCCGCCGACCACGCGCGGGAGGGCGGTGACAGCGACGGCGACGGTGACGATGACGGCGCAGCGGGCCCGGACGCCGCCGTCCGCGTCCAGGCCCGGGTCACCGACACGTACCTGCGCATCCTGCAGGGCGACCCCGACGCCGACGTGCGGCAGGCGCTCGCCGCGTGCGAGGCGGCGGCCGAACAGGGCGGCCACCGGCGGGAGTCGGCGTGGGTGTGGCACCACCACGGGATCCTCGCCGTCTGGCGCGAGGACTACGCGGGCGCCGTCGACCTGTTCGCGCGGGCGCGCACCGAGTTCCACGCGCTGGGCTGCCTCGACGCGGCCCTCGAATGCCGGGTCAAGTTCGCCATCGCGCACGCCTGCGGAGGCGAGACCGCCGTGGCCGAGGAGGCGTGCGGCGAGGTCGAGGCGGCCGCCCGCGCGCACGGCGAGTCATGGCTGCACGGCATGGCCCTGCTCGCCCGCGCCCTGCTGGCCCTGCGCGCGGACGCACCCGCCGACGCGACCGCGCACGCCAGGGCGGCCATCGCCCGGCTGCGCCCGTTCCAGGACTGGTGGGACGTGGCCATGTGCGTGGAGGTCATCGCCTGGAGCACCCGGGACGACCCGCGGCGCGCGGCCCGGCTCCTGGGCGTACTGCACCTGCTGTGGGAGTCGCTGGGCGGGCGGCTCGGCGCGGCGCCGTTCATGCGCGCGCAGCACCTGCGCCTGGACGCCGCGGTACGGGAGGCGCTGGGCGCGGCCGCCTTCGACCGGGAGTTCCGCCGCGGAGCGCGCGCCACCGTGGACGAGGCGATGGCCCACGTCCTCGACGACCCGGCCGGGGTACCGGGGCTGACGAAGCGCGAGAGCCAGGTCGCGGAACTGGTCGCCGAAGGCCTCACCAACAAGGACATCGCGGCGCGCCTCACGATCGCGCAGCGGACCGCGGAGAACCACGTCGAACGCATCCTGGGCAAGCTGGGGCTCGCCTCGCGCACGCAGTTGGCGGTGTGGACGTACGAGCAGCGAGGCGGTCCCGCCCGGGGCCCACGACGCCCGGGGCCGACGGTGCGGTCGCCGGTGGACTGAGCCGCCGGACCGAACGGCGCTCAGCCGCGCACGTGCAGCCCGAAACCCGTGCGACCCGCGGGCGCCGAAGGCGTAGCGGAGGTGCCCCGGCGGTTGGGCGCCCCGGCGGCCGGGCGGCGTGGCGGGGCGCCCCGTCAGCGGGTGAACTTCGCGATGGCCGCCGGGGTGACGGGAGTGAAGAAGTTGACGAGGTTGCCGTCGGGGTCGCGGAGCAGCAGGGAGCGGTTGCCCCAGGGCATCGTGGTGGGCTCGGTGACGAAGTCCGCGACGAACCTGGCCAGGTCGCGGTGGACGCGGTCCACGTCGTCGACGAGGAACTCGGTGATGACGCTCTGGTTGGCGGCCGGGCGGGCGGAGCCCGGGGCGAACAGCGGGACGGTGCGGGTGCTCGCGATCGCGAGGGTGGCGCCCGGGGTCCGGAGCTCGGCGAAGTCCTCGGTGGCCCACTGCGCCCGCACCTGGGTGGCGCGCTCGTAGAACTCGACCAGGCGTGCGACGTCGCCGGTGATGACGCGGATCGAAACGAAGTCCATGGTGTCCTCCTGGGGTGGGGGCCGGAGCCGGCCGCGGTCGCGCGGCCGCACGGTCGTACGGCTGGGTGGTCGTGCGGCTGAGCGGTGGTGCGCTCCGCAGACTAGGAGGAATAGTGGACAGAACCTGTCCACTATCCGCCTAGGCTGTGGTCATGTCCCGACCCACCGGCCGTGTGCTGACCCTCCTGGAACTGCTGCAGTCGGGCGGTACCCGGACGCTGGCCGAACTGGCCGACCGCCTCGGCGTCGACGGGCGCACCGTGCGGCGCTACGTGGACCACCTGATCGACCTCGACGTGCCCGTGGAGTCCGTGCGCGGCCGGTACGGCGGCTACCGGATCTCCCCGGGCTACCGCCTTCCCCCGCTCATGCTCGGCGAGGACGAGGCGCTGGCCGTGCTGCTCGGACTGCTCGCCGGGCGCCGGACGGGACTGGCGACGGCCGAGCGCACCGCGGGCGAGACCGCGGCGGCCAAGATCCGACGGGTGCTGCCCCGGCACGTCGCGGCCCGGCTCGACGCGCTCCTGGACGCCCTCTCCTTCACGGACGGCTCCGGCGGGGACGCCGCCCCGGACGCCGGGGTCCTGCTCACCCTCGCCGACGCGGTGCGCCACCGCCGACCGGTCTCCCTCAGGTACACCGACCGCGACGGCCGGCCCAGCGAACGCACGCTGCACCCGTACGGGATCGTCGCCCACGCGAACCGCTGGTACGTCACGGGCGCGGACCCCGGGATCGGCGAGGACCGGACGTTCCGGCTCGACCGCGTCACGGACGCGAGGGCCCTGCCCGGCTCGTTCGACGCACCCGCCGGCCCCGACCCGGCCGAGCGCCTGCTGTCGGGCTTCGCCACGGCCGACTACCGGCACGAGGTGACGCTGCGCATCCACGGGACGGCCGAGCAGATCCGCGCCCACCTGCCCGCCGGCGTCGCGACACTGGAGGACCACGATCCGGCGCCGACACCGGACGGCGGCCCGACCGCCGAACGCTGGCTGCGCGTCGAGCTACGGGCGGAGCGCCTCGACTGGCTGCCGCCGCTCCTCGCCGCGATCGACCGGCCCTTCGTCATCGAGCGCCCGGAGGAACTGCGCACCCTCGTCACCGCCCTCGCCGACCGCCTGGCCTCCCACGCCCGCCGGACCTGACGGCACCCGCCAGGCTCCCCGCGGGCCGGTCGCCGTGCCCGGGGAACCGGAGCGCTCGGCCGACGTGTGAAGCACCACACTTCGGGCCCAGAGCGTGCCGGAACTCGCGGCGCGGCCGACGGCCAAGGACACTGATCGTCGTGACTGATGTACGTGAGACCCTGGATTACCAGACCTTCGGGCGGGCGGTGCGCGAACTCGCGCAGACGATCGCCGACGACGGCTACGAGCCCGACCTCGTCCTGAGCATCGCCCGCGGCGGGGTGTTCGTGGCGGGCGGTCTGGCGTACGCGCTGGACTGCAAGAACATCCACCTGGTGAACGTCGAGTTCTACACGGGCGTGGGCACCACCCTCGAGATGCCCGTCATGCTGGCGCCCGTTCCCGCCGCGATCGACTTCACCGACAAGAAGGTCCTGATCACCGACGACGTCGCCGACACGGGCAAGACCCTGCGGCTCGTGCACGACTTCTGCCTCGACCACGTCGCCGAGGTCCGGTCCGCCGTCATCTACGAGAAGTCGCACTCCCTGGTGAAGTGCGAGTACGTGTGGAAGAGGACCGACGACTGGATCGAGTTCCCGTGGTCGACGGAAGGACCGGTCGTCAGGCGCGAAGGCCAGGTGCTCGACGCCTGACCGGAGGCAGGTCCGCGCTCCGGCCGGACCCCCCGGGCGAGCATGGCGGGTGCCCCCTGCCGAGCAGAGGGAATCGGAAGGGTTGGCACCTGTCACTCCTTCGGGGAGTGGAGCTGGCGCGCGCGGGCAGGGGTGCGGCAGCATCGGGGCGGGAGCCCGGTCCTGGCAGGACCGGGGGTGGTTGAGGAGCGGGTGCCCGTCGTGGTGACGCGGGCACCCGCTTGGCGGTGTCCTCGCCGATACCGGTGCTCGCTGCTGGTACCGGTGCTCGCACCGCCCGCCCGATGCGTGACGACCGACGACCTACACCTCGTCATCCCGGTCGTCGTCCCGCGGCGTCTCGCCGAACCGCTCCTGCGCCTCCGCCGGCCCACAGCCGAAGGCGCGGCCGATGTACTCCCAGGTCATCAGGTTGTGGTGGGCCCTGCGGCCGGCCAGCAGCGCGGTCGAAGCGGCGGCGCGCTCGAACCGGCCGGCCGCACGGGCGGCGGCGTACGGCCTGCTCTCCGTCAGGTCGCAGATCCGGTCCACCAGCGCCGCGATCAAGTCCTCGACCTCGCGAGGCACCAGCCCCTCGGTCAGGTCGACGTGCGACTCCCAGTCCGCGAACGGCCCGGTGGCCTCGCCCACCGCCTCGGTCGCCGCGTCGTCGCCGAAGTCCAACAGGTGCTTCCGCTCGCCCCGCCAGCCGCAGCTGCAACCAGCGCGCACCGCGGTGGCCCGAGGACCGTCCGCACCGTTGTAGAGCCACCAGGTGGTGCGCCCGTCCGGCAACGGCGCCGGCTCGCTGCCGTCCGCCAACACCGCCGCCGGGAAACCCCGGTGGCGTTTGCTCTCGTCAACCCATGGCATGCCGTGTCCCTCGCGTCCCTGGAGTACAGCACCAGGGTTCTCAGCCCGTGGCGCAGTGTCAAGGCTTCGCGACAATCGGTGCGATCCGCGGATCAAGGGGACCGCAGCCGGGAGCACGCACCGCGGCCGGGAGCACGCAGCGTCTGCGCGCGCATCGGGGCTCTCGCGGACCGGGTCAGCTGCTCGGACGGGAGGCCGCCCAGCCGTGTTCGAGCAGGGCGAAGGCCTCGTCGGCAGCCCGGCGCGGTTCGGGGTGCTGCAGGATCAGGCTGCGGGCCGCCAAGGCGAACCGGGCCAGGGCGGCGCAGCTGACGTCGTCCTCGGGCGCGTCCACGGCCTGCGCGATGGCCCGCGCCAGGGCCGTTTCGTGGCGGGTCCACATCCGTTGGGAGTAGTCGCGCAGCGCGGGGGTCTCCTGCACCAGGCGGGTGAAGTCGGCGAACCGGGGGTCGGCGGCGTGGATGGCGAACCGGGTCTGGTTCAGCAGCAGGTGCTCGCGCAGCGCCTGTGGGACCGACCGGCCCGGGGGCCGTTCGCGCACGGCGGCGACGAGGGCCGCTTCCAGGTCGTCGTCCTGGTCGAAGACCAGCGCCTCCTTGCTGGTGAAGTGCTTGAACAGGGTGGTCACCGAGACGTCCGCGGCGTCGGCGACGTCCTTGACACCGACCTGGTCGTAGCCGCGTTCGAGGAAGAGTTCGAGTGCGGCGTCGGCCAGGGACTGGCGGGTCTGGGCCTTCTTGCGCTCGCGGCGCCCAATCGCTTCGGTCACCCGACCACCATAGCCCGAAGTGCATCCACTCTGAAAGTGTAGTCATTGCACTTATTTAGCGAGTGTGCTTTCTTGGTGATGCCGGGCCGCCCGGCGATCCACCCATCACCGGAAGGACAGACCCATGCCCTCTGCCTGTGCCCCCCGCATCGCGATCGTCGGCGCCGGCCCCGGCGGCTTGACCTGCGCCCGGATCCTGCGGCAACACGGCCACGCCGTCACGGTGTTCGAAGGTGAAGCCAACGCCGACGCCCGCCCGCAGGGCGGCTCCCTCGACCTGCACGCCGACACCGGCCAGGCCGCCCTGCGGTCGGCGGGCCTGCTCGACCGGTTCCATGCCCTCGCCCGCCCCGAGGGCGACGAGTGGCGGGTGCTCGACCACGCCACCGGTGCCCTCCTCGCGCAGCGGGGGCCGACCGAAGGCGGGGGCCGACCGGAGATCGACCGCGGCCAACTGCGCGGCCTGCTGCTGGACTCGCTCGCCCCGGACACGGTGCGGTGGGACCGTGCCGTCACCGGGGTCACCCCGCTGGCGGGCGGCACGTGCCGGCTGCTCCTGGGCGACGGTACGTCCGAGGAGTTCGACCTGGTGGTCGGTGCCGACGGTGCCTGGTCGCGGGTCCGCCCGGCGCTGTCACCCGCCGTACCCCACTACACCGGAGTCACCTTCGTCGAGACCGGCTTCGACCAGTGCGACACCCGCCACCCCGAACTCGCCCGGCTGGTCGGCAACGGATCGCTGCTGGCGAAGGGCGTCGGCCGGACCCTGGTCGCCCAGCGCAACAGCAACGGTCACATCCGCGGCTACCTCGCGCTGCGCGAGCCGCAGGACTGGCACGCGGCCGCCGGACTCGACCTCGACGACCAACGGGCCGTGCGGGAGCACCTGTTGGGGATGTTCGACGGCTGGGACGACAGCCTGCTGCGGATCCTGCGCGACAGCGATCACGGCTTCGTCAACCGGCCCCTGCACGTGCTGCCCGCCCCGCATGCCTGGGCGCACGTGCCGGGAGTGACGCTGCTCGGCGATGCCGCACACCTGATGCCCCCGGTCGGGCTGGGCGCCAACCTCGCCATGCTCGACGGCGCCGACCTCGCCCACGCCCTCGTCGCCGAATCCAGCGTCGGCGACGCCGTCCGCGCCTACGAGCGCGTCATGCTGCCCCGCTCGATCAAGGCGGCGACGGGAAGTGCCCAGGGCCTCGACCACCTCGTTCCCGCGACGGCCTGCTGAGTCGACTCCACCACCCCTCGACGATGCCGAAGGCGCGAGGCCGTCCAGCGGATCGACTCCTACGGACCCCTCGACGCGTTCCGGTACCGCGCCCGCCCCGCGGAAGGTACGGGCGGGATGGTATGGGCGGGGTGGTACGCCGGGCGTATGCCGAAGGCCCGCCCTGCTGCGTCTGACGTACCGCCAGTTCGTGTCGCAGGGCGATGCCTTCGGAGCAGGTGCGTTGAGAGGCTCGACCGGCACGGCCCGGACGTCCTCCGGGCCGGACGCGTCCGTCACCCTCCTGGAGCAGCATGACCATCACCGGCACCACCGTCCGCCGCGCCTCGGCGGCGGGCCTCGTCCTCGCCACGGGCCTCGCCACCTGCCTGGCCGCCGCACCCGCCGCCCTCGCCGCGACGCCGGCCGCCGCCGTCGACGCGGCCCCTGCCGCCGGACTCGGCCGCTACTACCAGCAGCACCTGGACTGGCACGGCTGCGCCCGGGACGGGGGCGACCGGACGGGCCGCGCCCTCGACGCCGCGGGCGCGCGATGCGCGGACGTGACCGTACCCCTCGACTACGGCGACCCCGGCGGCAGGACCATCACCGTCGCCGTATCCCGCCTGAAGGCCACCGACACCCGCCGCCGGATCGGCTCCCTCCTGGTCAACCCCGGAGGCCCGGGCGGCCCAGGCCTCGGCATCGGGCTCACCGTGCGCCCCGTGATGAAGGAGACCGGCGCCCGCTACGACGTGATCGGCATGGACCCGCGCTTCACCGGCCGCAGCACCCCCCTGGACTGCGGCCTGTCCTCCGGACCCGGCCTGCTGTCGGCCGGGCCCGACCGGGCCGGCTTCGACCGCCAGACCGCCCGGGCCAGAGACGTCGCGGACCGCTGCCGGGCCACCAACGCCGCCGTCCTGCCGCACGTCACGACACGCAACACCGCCCGCGACATCGACGTCGTGCGCGGCGCGCTCGGCGAACGGAGGATCTCCTACCTGGGCTACTCCTACGGCACCTACCTGGGCACGGCCTACACCCAGATGTTCCCCACCCGCTACGACCGGGTGGTCCTCGACAGCGCCCTGGACCCCGACCGCTACAACCCCCGCCTCATGCAGGGAACCGAGGCCGAGAACGAGAAGGCGTACGACGACTGGGCCGACTGGACCGCCGCACGCGACAGCACCTACGGCCTCGGCCGCACCCGCGAGGAGGTACGCGCCACCGTCGACGGCGTCATCGCCGCCTCCTCCCGCGAACCGCTCACCGTGGGCACCGCCCCCGACACCTTCCGCCTCGACGACAGCCAGGTCCCCGCCCTGCTCTTCACGGGGATGGCCGACGACACCGACCCGGCGCGCGCCTCCCTGGCCGAGCAGGTATCCCTGCTCGCCCGGGCCGCCCAGGGCCACCCCTCCACCCTGCCGCCCGCCTTCACCGACCTCCTGCGCTCCGTGTTCACCCCCGCCGGCTCCACCACCGCCAGCGCCCAGACCGCGATCCTGTGCGGAGACGCACCCGCCCCGCGCGACCCCGAGACGTACTGGAGCGACATCGAACGAGCCCGCGCCGCCCACCCGCTGTTCGCCCCGCTGACCGAGAACATCACCCCCTGCGCCTTCTGGGACCGCCCTCGCGAAGCCCCCGTCCGGGTCCGCCACGACACCCCGGCCCTGATCGTCGCCTCCACCGGCGACCCCCGCGTCCCCTACACCCGCAGCACCGCCCTGCACGACCGCCTCCCCAGCTCCCGCCTGCTCACCCTCGCGGGCGCCAACCAGCACGCCAACTACGGCGTCCACGGCAACTCCTGCATCGACACCACCGTCAACGCCTACCTCGCCACCGGACACCTCCCCGCCCGCGACCGCAGCTGCACCGCGTAGGCCTACTCAGGGGCCCTTGAGTACGTCCGCTCATGCGTTCCGACCAGCTGTTTCCCTAGCGTGACCCGCATGGACACGAACGCGGCTCCCGCCTTTCCCCGGCCCTCCGACAACTCGCGCTGGGCCACCGTCCTCGGGGTCGTACTGGCAGTCCTCACCGCCCTGGTCGTCCTGGGAGCCATGGCGCTGGCCAAGTTCGAGGACTCCCTGACCCAGCACGGGTACGTCAAAGGCCCCGGAACCGTGGTCGAGCCCCTGCGCGCCGGCGGGACCGCCCGCTACGACGACGGCCTGAGGATCACCGTGGGCCCGCCCCACCGGGAACCCGACGGCAGCTACAGCTTCACGATCACCTACGACAACGGCACGGGCGAGGAACTGCGCCCGGGCGGGACGTCCCCCGACACCGGCGTCGGCACGACCGGTGGTGCCGCCCCTGTCGTCGTCCGGGCGGGGAAGGCCCTCGACTCCGGCCTGCCGTCCACCCCTTCCGCCTTCGGTGCCGGCCCCGGCTCCGCTCCCGTCCCTACTCCCGTTCCTGCTCCCGGCATGACCGTCCTGGACCTGGCCGCGACCGTCACCGCCCTCACACCGCCCCTCGGCACGGAGCAGAAGCGCACCGTGCCGGTGCGGGTGAAGCCCGACAGGGCGGGAGGCCCGGTCACGGTGGAGGTCGCCCCGAAGTCGCCGGGGTTCCGCGACACCGCGTACTGGCAGTTCGACCTCGGCTGACCGGCCGACCCCGCGCACGGGTGCCGTCTCTGTCGCCCCGTGGTGAGCGGCCGGCGGTCAGGGCCTGGGCGAGGAGCCGGACGCGTGCGAGAGTCCGTCAGGCCCCTTCCGCGGCCCGGCGGCAGCGGCGCGCAGCCGGTCCAGGGCCGCCTGGCTCTCCGCGTCCGCCGCCCGGTAGATCACCAGCAGCTGGTCCGGGTCCTGGATCGGCCTGAGGGTCTCGAACTGCACGGTGAGGACGCCGGCCTCGGGGTGTCGCAGCGCCTTGTGGCCGCGGCCGTTGACCCGGACGTCCCGCTCCGCCCACAGGCGCGCGAACTCCTCGTCACCGGCGGTGAGTTCGGCGATGAGGCCGCTCAGGGCCCGGTCTTCCGGGTGGGCGGCCCACGCGGCGCGCAGATGGGCGATCCCCTCCCGCACCACGCGTTCGCGGTCGAGGTACGACTCCCGCACCCGCGGGTGCATGAGGCACAGCCACATCGCGTTGCGCTGCGAGGCCGGCAGGGCGTCGAAGTCCACCAGCAGCCCCGCCATCTCGGCGTTCCAGGCCAGGATGTCGTAGCGGTGGTTCAGGAGCATGGCGGGCAGGGGTGCGAGGTCGGCGACCAGCCGGGCCAGCGGCGGCGCGGCGGCGGTGGCGGGCTGGTCGGCGCCGGGGGGCCGCCGCAGAGCCAGGTCGAAGAGGTAGGCGCGCTCGTCGGGGGCCAGGCGTAGCGCCCGGGCCAGGGCCTGGAGCACGTCGGGGGAGGGGCGCAGCCCGCGGGCCTGTTCCAGCCGGACGACGTAGTCGACGCTGACCCCGGCCAGTTCGGCGACCTCCTCGCGGCGCAGCCCGGGGGTGCGGCGGTTTCGGCGGTGCGTCGGCAGGTTGAAGTCCCGGGGGTCGAGGCGTTCGCGCCGGGTACGCAGGAACGCGGCCAGCTCCTGGGTCTGGGTCCTGTCCACCGTGGAGGTCGTCATGACCGGCGCAACAGCCAGGGTAGGACCGGTGTTCCCAGGAAGTCCCCTCCCTTATCCGCGCCCCGCCGCCGCCGCAGACTCGTTGCCGACGACGGATCACGAACACGGGAGCTCACCATGGCACTCACCCTCGACAGCTACCGGCTGCTGGGCCGCTCCGGACTGCGGGTCTCACCGCTCGCACTGGGCACGGCCACCTTCGGCACCGAGTTCGGCTGGGGCGCGGAGAAGCACGAGGCGCGCAGGCTGTTCGACGCCTACGTCGAGCGCGGCGGCAACTTCATCGACACCGCGAGCACGTACACCGACGGCAGTTCCGAACGCCAGCTGGGCGAGTTCACCCGGGGCGGCCGCGAGGGCCTGGTGTTGGCGACGAAGTACACGACGCTGCGCCGGCCGGGCGACCCGAACTCCGCGGGGAGCCACCGCAAGAGCATGTTCGCCTCGGTGGAGTCCAGTCTGCGGCGGCTGAACACGGACTACCTCGACCTGCTGTACCTGCACGTGTGGGACTTCACGACGCCGGTCGAGGAGATCCTGCGCGCCATGGACGACCTCGTCCGGCAGGGCAAGGTCCTGTACGTGGCGGTCTCCAACGTCCCGGCCTGGGAGGTCTCGCGCATGCAGGCGGTCGCCGACCTGCGCGGCTGGTCCCCGCTGGTCGCCCTGCAGATCGAGTACAACCTCCTCAACCGGGCGGCGGAACGCGATCTCGTCCCGATGGCACGGGAGATGGGCCTGGGCGTGCTGCCGTACTCCCCGCTGGCGGGCGGCCTGCTCACCGGCACGTACGGCCGCGCCGACCTGACCGCGCCGGCCGCCGGCCCCGGGGAAGGCACCCGGAGGAGCTACAACGCCGGGCTGGGCATGGTCACCGAACGCGCCCTCGCCGTCGCCGAGGTGGTGAAGGAGGTCGCCGCCGAACTGGGCCGCACACCCGCGCAGGTCGCGCTCGCCTGGACACTGCGCAGGCCGGGCGTGACGGCGCCGGTCCTCGGCGCCCGCACACTCGAACAGCTGGAGGACAACCTGGGCGCCCTAGAGGTCGAGCTCAGCGCCGCCCAGTCGGACCGCCTCGACGAGGCCGGCCGGATCGACCTCGGCTACCCGCACGACCTGCTGGCCGGCCCCCACATCCGCAAGGTCACCCAGGGCGACCTGAGGATCGACCCCCGGAGCTGAGGCCCGCCGGCTTCCCAAGGGTGCTGCTGCCGCCCCGCCGTCCTGATCCCCGCACCGGGACGAGTGGGGCGGCGGCTTCGCGGGCGGGCGCACGCCCCGCAGTCGGTGTACGCCGTCGGTGCCTGCCCCGCCCGCCACCAAGACCTCCTCAGCCACAGCCGGACGCTTGGCTCACGGCCGGCGTCCGGGCAGCGTCGGACATCCCACACAGACCCCGGAGAGCGGTCTCACCGACTCCACGGCTGCAGGACGCTCCAGGCGCCGCCGGCTGCCTCGAAGACCAGTGCCGACCCCTCGAAGACCTCCTCGGAACCCGCCGGCCGCAGAGCGCCGAAACGCTCGGCGCAGAGATCCACCTGCAACAGTCCATCGAAGCGCGTGAACTGCGGTGGGTCGTAGAGCACCCAGCTGAACCCCACGCTCTCGTCGATGCGAAACCGCCGCACGTCCACGAGATCCAGGCACACGGGCTCCCAGCGCAGCTCATCGCTGACAACCCTGGCATCGATCACAAGCCTGACGACCCGTCCTCGTACCGCCCGGGCACCGTACTCCTGATCAAGGATGACGCGACGGAGGCAGGAGTCACCGAACTCATAACGCGTCAGCAGAGACGCGATCCCGTCCTCGTCCAAGGGATACGGCCCAAGCCTTCGCTCCGGAACTCGCGCGGTGAACTCCACTGTCCTCCTTCATCGGTGCCGCAAGCATAGGAGCGAGCCCTGCCCCGGCCTCATCGGGCCTCGAAACGTCCCTCATTGCGGACGGGCCCGTAGGTGCCGCAGAGCCCGCAGGCGCAGCGGCCCCACCGGGGAGCGGCAGCCGGTGGGGGCCTTCCGGCCGCTTTCCGCTGCCGGAAGGCCCCCCACGGACGCTCGGGGCGGGTGCCTACCAGACCTTGTGGAGCTCGAACAGGTCGGCCTTGAAGGAGCCCTGGGTGACATGGGATCCGGAGTTGGAGCCGTCCACGGAGAGCCAGCGGTTGCTGTGCTTGGCCATGATCGACTTCAGGTCGGTGCCCGGCACCGGCTGGATGAAGAAGATCTCGCTCTGCGAGTAGTTGCAGGGCTCGTCGATCAGCCAGTTGCCGTCGTCGGTCATGGCCCGGTCGATGCCGAGGCACCAGTGGCGCGCATGGTCCATCAGCTTGTAGTACTTGCCGTCGGTCCGGGTCGGATTGTTCTCGCCGCACAGGGTCCACTGCTGGTGGGCGGCGTTCTGCCACGGCTCCTGGACGATCGAGCCGTTGTCCCACGACGCCTGGGACCAGCCGAGCACCATCCGGTCGCTCGCGTAGGTGTACGGGGTGAAGATGCGGTACCCGCCGCTCTCGCAGGTGAAGCCGTCCATCGGATTCGCCGCGTGCGCGGCCGGTGCTGCGACCGTCAGCAGCGAACCGGCGAAGGCGACGCTGCCGAGCACGGCTCCGAGTCGGTGGGTGGAGCGCTTGCCGGACTTCACCATGTTCTTCCCTCCTGGGTAGGACGCGGTCACGGGTCAGTGCTTGCAGAGTTCGAGGCGGGCCGCCTCGCGGACGGTCCCGGCCGGCTCGGGGTACGAGCAGAGCACCACGCCCTCGCTCGCCGCCCCGTACGTCGTGTAGTAGCCCGTGCCGTTCGGGTTGGCCTTGATCCAGTACCCGGTGCCCTGGCCCGAGCGGGCGCACAGGTAGCGGGTCCACTCGCCGTCGACGCGCAGGAACCCGCGGAAGATCCCGTAGTTGCCCGGCGCGTTGATGTTCACCGTCCGGGAGGTGTCCGTGGTCCGGGTGTTGGCCCGGCTGGTCTCGACCTGGAAGCCGGTCTTGAGGCCGACCTGGCCCAGGGCGGAGCTGTAGCTGAGGTTGAAATCGGCACTGTTGTTGATCTTGGTGGTGATCATCGCCACCTGGGTGAGCCGTTGCTGCTGCTGCCCCGTCGTCCCGGGGACGACGTTGAAGGACGTGAACTCGGTGACCACCGGGGTGACGGTGGCCGTCACGATGTCGTCCCAGACCTGCTCGATCTCGGGGTTGCAGGTGGCGCGCGGCGGTGCGTCGGCCTGCGCGGGGGCGGCGGTGAGGCCCAATCCGGCGACGGCGAAGAGGGCGGCGAACCCCGAGGTGAAGACGGTCCGTCGGCGCCTGGGTGATGTTGTCATGAGGAGATCCCTCCGGTAGGGGGAACGGTTCCGGTCCGACCACCCGGAAGCCTCGCGCGCGGCCTGACGCCCTGTCCATCCGAGATATCTAGGGGGGTCCTGCGCACACGATGGTTTTCGGCCGGGCGGGACCCGGCCGACCAGCGGGACGGCATCGAGGATCGGCAGGGGCGGCAGCGGGTCCCGGGC
>NZ_JBHVET010000087.1:0-17457 GCF_042802135.1 Kitasatospora sp. NPDC057512 | reverse complement strand
CCAGCAGGAGGGCCGGGAGGGCGGCCTCCCGCACCAGGTCGCGCGGCAGGGTGAGGCCGAAGTGGCGGCCGAGCACCTCCAGGCAGGTGCGGTGGAGGTCGTCGCCCGCACGGTCGTGGTCGGGCAGGCCGGCGGCGGCCAGCTCGGCCGTCAGGGTGGCGGCGGTGGCCGGCTCGCCCTGGACGTCGCCGGGGCCCCAGGAGGGGTCCAGGTGGAGGTTGAGGGAGCAGACCTCCTGCCCGTCCCGGTGGGCGCTGAAGAACGGCGGCACCGGCTTGCCGTTCTCCTCCTCGAACTCCAGGTGGAAGACCTCGGCGCCGCCGCGCGAGACGGACGGCTGGACGCTCAGCTCCCCCTGCCAGTAGCCGTACGCCACCGCGAAGGCGAGGTCGCCGCTGCGCCCGTGGTGCAGCGCGATGTCCTCGATGCCACCGGCGAATTCGAGCTCGTACTCCTCCACCAGGTCCTCGGCGGTGAGCTCGTCGAGCGGCCGCGCCGTGCGCTCCGGGAGCCCTTCGGCGAGCCGGGCCACCAGCTCCTCCGGCTCCAGGCCGCGGGCCAGCACGACGCTGTAGCCGCCGTAGGCGATCGATTCGGGTTCGGCGAGCCAGGTGAGTGTGTCCGTCATGATGATCATCCTGCCGCACTCCACCATTCGTTCGGTATTCCGAACGATCCGACCGTCCATCGAACCGCCCTCCAGACCTCCCGGCGCCGGAGCGTCAGTGCCAGAGCCCCCACGCGGCCGGCCGGAGCGGCGGGGCCTCGGCGAGGTGGCCGTGCTGCTCGGCCCGGTACTGCAGCACCAGCACCGAGCGGACCGGCTCGCCGTCCAGCGCGGTGTAGGCGTGCGGGAGCGCGGCGTCGAAGCCGATGTAGTCGCCCGGGCCCAGCTCGATCTCGCGGCCGTCGACCCGCACGCCCAGCCGGCCGGCCTGGACGACGGTGTGCTCGGTGCCGGTGTGGCCGCCGGACTCCTGCGCGGCGCCGGTGCGCACCACCTGGTCGTAGAGCTCGAACACGGCATCCCCGGACTCGATCCGGCGCAGCGGCCGCAGGTCGACGCCCCGCCCGCTGAGCACCTCGGCCTCGGCCGCCCGCACCACCGTCACCTCGCCGGCCGGGCGGGCCTCGACCAGGTCGGAGATCGGCACGCCGAGCACCCGGGACAGCCCGAGCACCGTCTCCAGGGTGGGGTTGCCGGCCCCGGACTCCAGCTGGGAGAGCGTCGCCTTGCCGACTCCGGCCCGCCGGGACAGCTCGGACAGGGACAGTCCGCGCTGGGCCCGCACCCGCTTCAGGTTGGCGGCGAGGACGCCCCGGACGGATTCCTCGGCGTCGTTCACGCTGGGCCTCTTCTCTTGCGGCAGTGTTCGATATACCGTACGGGACGCACACCGACGGACGGGGCAGCGTAGCGAAGCACCCCGCTGCCCTCACCCTCACCAGGAGACCGCAGTGACCGAGCCCGCCGAGCAGGCCGCGACCGCCGGGGCCACCGAGCCCGCCGACACCATCAAGTACCGGAAGAACGGCCTGACCCGCGGCGTCACGGACGAACTCGCCGAGAGCATGAAGCGGGGCTGGGCCGACACCGAGCGCACCGCCCTGGAGCCGGTCCCGCAGGCCGCGCACACCGCCCGCCGCCGCGCCGAGCTCTCCGCCGCCTTCCCCGGCGAGCTGCTGGTCGTCCCGGCCGGCAACCCCAAGGTGCGGGCCAACGACACCGACTACCCGTTCCGCCCCTCCTCCGACTACGCCTACCTGACCGGCGACCAGTCCGAGGACGGCGTCCTGGTGCTCGCCCCGACCGGGGAGAGCGGCCACGAGGCCGTGCTCTACCTGCGCGACCGCTCCCGCACCGACAACGGCGAGTTCTGGCTGGACGGCCACGGCGAGCTGTGGGACGGCCGCCGCAACAGCCTGACCGAGAGCGAGCGGCTGTTCGGCCTGCCCTGCCGGGACGTGCGCGCCGTCCGCGCGGACCTGCGCACCGCCACCGGCCCGGCGCGCGTGCTGCGCCGCCACGACGCGGGCGTGGAGGAGGCCCTCGCGGACCGGACGGCCGCCGAGCGGGACGAGGAGTTCGAGGTCTTCCTGTCCGGACTGCGCCTGGTCAAGGACGCGTTCGAGATCGAGGAGCTGCGCTTCGCCTGCGCCGCCACCGCCCGCGGCTTCGAGGACGTGGTCCGCGTCCTCGGCACCGACTCCGCGACCGCCGAGCGGCTGATCGAGGGCACCTTCTTCGTCCGCGCCCGGGTCGAGGGCAACAGCGTGGGCTACAGCACCATCGCCGCGGCCGGCCCGCACGCCACCACCCTGCACTGGGTGCGCAACAACGGCCACGCCCGCCCCGGCGACCTCCTGCTGCTCGACGCGGGCGTGGAGACCAACCACCTCTACACCGCCGACGTCACCCGCACCCTCCCGGTGAGCGGCCGCTTCACCGAGCTCCAGCGCAAGGTCTACGACGCCGTGTACGCGGCCCAGGAGGCCGGCATCGCGGCCGTGCGGCCGGGCGGACGGTTCCGCGACTTCCACCACGCCGCCCAGCGCGAGCTCGCCGAACACCTCACCGCCTGGGGCCTGTTCGGCGACCTGAGCGCGGACAAGGTGTACGAGCTGGGCCTGCACCGCCGCTTCACCCTGGCGGGCACCGGCCACATGCTGGGCATCGACGTCCACGACTGCGCCCACTCCCGCACCGAGGAACACGTCGACGGCCCGCTGGAGCCGGGCATGGTGCTCACCGTCGAGCCGGGCATCTACTTCCAGGAGAACGACCTGACGGTGCCGGAGGAGTACCGGGGCATCGGGGTGCGGATCGAGGACGACATCCTGGTCACCGAGGACGGCAACGAGAACCTCTCCGCCGACCTCCCGCGCCGCTCCGACGAGGTCGAGGCCTGGCTGGCCCGGCTGCGCGGCTGAGCGGTGGAAGAGCGGCACCGGGCGTACCCGGTGCCGCTTCCTCCGTTCGACTACGGCTGCTTCCGCTACTTCAGCTGCGCCAGCGCCTCCCCCACCCGCCGCACGGCGGCCTCGACGTCGTCGGGCATCCGGCCGGTGAAGCAGAGCCGGAAGAAGCCGGGCTCCGCGTTGTGCATGGTCCCGCCGGGCAGCAGGGAGACCTCGGTGGGCTTGGCGGCGAGGTAGCGGAACAGCCACTCCTCGTTCGGGTCGAGCCCGTCCGGCCCGATGGCCGGAAGCCCGTTCACGTGCTCGCCGGGCGCGCGCTTGCCGAGGTACCTGGTGAGGTCGAGCCAGAAGAACATCGCGGCGTTGTCGCCCTCCTGGTGGACGTACTCGATCCCGGCGGCGTCCAGGGCGTCCTTGGTCCTGCGGAAGCTCTCGCTCAGCAGCGTGCGGTACTCGCGCATCGCGTACACCGGGTAGGGCTCCCCGTCGACGGTGGCCTTGAACAGCTCCCCGATGACATAGGTCTTCAGCGAGTCGAACGGGGTGAACCAGGGCAGCGCGCGGGTCTGTTCGGCCGGGTCGTCGCTGCCGAGCATGGCGCGGTGCACGGCCTCGTTCTTGGAGATGACGAATCCCGTGCGGAAGCCGGACAGCCCGAAGTCCTTGGCGAAGCCCCAGACCAGGTGGATCCGGTCGGCGTGCTCCTGGTACGCGTCCAGGGCCACCGCGCTGGTGAACGGCGTCGTCCCGGTGTCGAGTTGGGAGTGACAGTAGATCTCGTCGGAGATGATGTGGAGGTCGGTGTGCGCGAGCGCCCAGCCGTAGATCTCGTCGAGGAGTTCCTTCGGGTAGTTGACGCCCAGCGGGTTGTGCGGATTGGTGAGGACGAGCAGCCGCGGGTTGTGCCCGGCCTCCTTCCGCGCCTCGTAGGCGTTCACGATCAGGTTCAGGGTGAGCCGGTAGCGGTCCTCCCCGTGGGTGGGCAGGTGCACGGGGACGCACTTCAGCTTGGGCCGTTCCTGGAACGACCAGTTGAAGCCCTGCCAGTACGGCGCCGGGATCAGCACCTCGTCCCCCGGCTTGAGCGGCACGCCGCCCGTCCCCTGCCGCCGCATGAGCCCGTAGGCGATGCACTCCAGCGCGGAGGAGGCCCCGGCGCAGCCGAAGACGTCCTCCATCACGACCGTACGGCCGAACGCCCGGCTGAGCAGGTCCGCAGCCTGCTGACGCAGCCACGGGATGCCGACCGGGGCCATGTACTTGATGTTCGTCTCGGGGATCAGCCGGATCTTCTCGAAGACGTCCCGCTGCATCGAGTCGTGGTACAGCAGCACGTTCTCCGCGACGGACAGGTCGACGGCGGTGTCCGGCGCCAGGTGCTGGTGGTAGAAGGCGAGGGCCTGCTCGAAGTCGGGCAGGCCGGCGTGCAGGTCGGCGACCGCCTGGGGTGAGGCGATCCTGAGTCCGTTCTCGGTGATGGTCATGGTGGGTCCCCTGTCGGGTGGGCGGGTCCGGCAGCGCGCCGGGAGGGGTGCCGGAAGGGTGCCGAACGACGCCGGACACTGCCGGGCGCTGCCGTTCGCACACGCATCGGCCCCAGCCGACCACGCCCCGGAAGCGGCCGCCAGCGCTCGGCGGCCGTCCGGACGGCGGGCGCCGGCCGGCCCGCCGTCCGGACCGGGACCCGTTCCGGACAGCGCGCGCTTCAGCCCGCCAACGGCTTGACCCAGCGGCTCCACTGCGGCTGGGGCTGGTAGCCGGCCGCCTGCCAGGTGCGGTGGCCGAGGGCGTTGTCGTCCAGCACCATCGCGTCGGCGCGCCGCCCGCCGAGCGCGGCGAAGCGCTCCTCGGCGGCCGCCAGCAGCGCGGTGCCGATGCCCCGGCGGCGGTGCCCGGGGTCGACGGCGAGGCGGTAGAGGTGACACCGCCAACCGTCCCAGCCGGCTATCACGGTGCCGAGGAGGGTCGCCGGGCCGTCGGCCGAGTTGACGCCGAGGGTGGCAGCCGGGGTCGCGACGATCAGGCAGTCCGGGTCCCGGGCGAGCAGCGCGGCCACCCCCGCCTCGTCGTCCGTGATGCTGGTGCCCTTGGCCGCCCGGGCCCAGAGGGCGAGGACGGCGGGGATCTCGTCGGGGACGGCGGGGCGCAGCACGATCTGTTCGGTCATGCGCGCCTGTCTAGCAGCCGTGCACCGCCGCCCACCCGGAATTCCGTACCGTGGACGTGCCTTGGACGTGCCTTGGACGTGCCTTGGACGGTCAGCCCAGCCGCCACACCGTCGTGGTCTTGACCGCGGTGTCCTCCAGGTCCGCGACCACCGGCACCTGGTACGCCGCCACCGCGGTGAACCGGTCCCGGGGCAGGTAGGCCCGGCCCGGGTCGCCGACGACGACGGTCGCGCCGCGCGCCGCGGCCCGCTCCAGGAAGGGCAGGAAGCGGGCGGCCATGGCCCGTTCGTAGAAGACGTCGCCCGCGAGCACCACCTCGGCGGGCCCGCCGTCGCCGTCCACCAGGTCCACCAGGGCGCCGTCCACCCGCACCCCGTTGGCCTCGGCGTTCAGCCCGATCGCGGCCACCGCGTAGGCGTCGATCTCGGCGGCGCGCACCTCCGTCGCCCCGCGCAGCGCGGCGGCCACCCCGACCAGCCCGGAGCCGGCCGCGACGTCCAACACCGTACGGCCGTCGACCAGTTCGGGGTGGTCCAGCACGTAGCGGGCGACCGCCACCCCGCCCGCCCAGGCGAAGGCCCAGAACGGCGGCGGCAGTCCGGCCTGCCCGCGCGCCCGTTCGGTGGTCTCCCACAGGGCGATGGCGTCCTCGGCCATGTGCAGGCTGATCTCGGGCACGAAGGGGACGGGCTTCAGCTCCGTCTCCCGCCGGATGAAGGCGAGGTCCTCGGCGGTCTGAGGATCGGTCTGAAGGGCGGGTGGGAGAGCGGGTCGGAGAGTGCGCAGCTCACTCGGCATGTGCGCAGCATAGGGCCCGCGCGGGGGTGCTCCCCGCCACCCGCCCGGCGGGACGGGGCCGCACCCCTCGTCCGCCGCCCGCTCGTCCACCCCCGCTCGTCCACCACCCGCTTGATCACTTCCGCTCGTCCACCACCCGCTTGATCTTCCCCACCGAGCGCTCCAGCGTGTACGGGTCCACCACCTCGGCCGCGACGGTGATCCCGACCCCGTCCTTCACCGCCCGGACGATCTCCGCCCGCGCCGCCTCCCGCAACTCGGCGGCGGCCTCCGGCCGGGCCTCCACCCGGACGGTCATGGTGTCCAGCCGCCCCTGCCGGCCGAGCCGGAGCTGGAAGTGCGGCGCGACGCCCGGGGTGCGCAGCAGGATCTCCTCGATCTGGGTCGGGAAGACGTTCACCCCGCGCAGGATGATCATGTCGTCGCTGCGCCCGGTGACCTTCTCCATCCGCCGGAACGCCGGCCGCGCGGTGCCGGGCAGCAGCCGGCTGAGGTCGCGGGTGCGGTAGCGGATGATCGGCAGCGCCTCCTTGGTGAGCGAGGTGAAGACCAGTTCGCCGCCCTCCCCCTCGGGCAGCACCTCGTCGGTGAACGGGTCGACGACCTCCGGGTAGAAGTGGTCCTCCCAGATGTGCAGCCCGTCCTTGGTCTCCACGCACTCCTGGGCGATGCCGGGGCCGACCACCTCGGAGAGGCCGTAGATGTCGACGGCGTGCAGGTCGAGCCGGTCCTCGATCTCGCGCCGCATCTCCTCCGTCCACGGCTCGGCCCCGAAGATGCCGATCCGCAGCGAGGTGCTCCGCGGGTCGACGCCCTGCCTCTCGAACTCGTCGAGCAGGGTCAGCAGGTAGGACGGGGTGATCATGATGATCTCGGGCTCGAAGTCCAGGATCAGCCGCACCTGGCGGGCCGTCATGCCGCCGGAGGCCGGGATGACGGTGCAGCCGGCCCGCTCGGCGCCGTAGTGCGCGCCCAGGCCGCCGGTGAACAGGCCGTAGCCGTACGCGATGTGCGCCTTGTGGCCGGGCCGGCCGCCAGCCGCGCGGATCGAGCGGGCGACCACGTCGGCCCACATCGAGAGGTCGTTGTCGGTGTAGCCGACCACGGTCGGCAGTCCGGTGGTGCCGCTGGAAGCGTGGATCCGGCGGACCCGCTCCATCGGGACGGCGAACATGCCGAAGGGGTAGCCCTCGCGCAGGTCGGCCTTGGTGGTGAAGGGGAAGCGGGCGAGGTCGTCCAGGGTGCGGCAGTCCTCGGGGCGGACGCCGGCCGCGTCGAACTTGCGGCGGTAGAGCTCGACGTTGTCGTAGGCGTGCCGCAGGGTGGCCCGCAGCCGGGTGAGCTGGTGGGCGCGCAGCTCGTCCCGACCCATCCGCTCGCCGGCGTCCAGGAGCTCGGGCGGTGGCGGCTCCCCGAGGTGTCGGCGCGGGACGGGTGCGGTGCCGGTCATCGTCGCTCCTTCGCTGCTCTGCCGATTTCACTGCTCTGCCGATTTCGCTGCTCTGCCGAGGGCGCCCGCATCGGGCGCCCATGGCGAGATCACCGACCGATCGTTCGGTCAGCCCCCCGCGCTCCATTGATCCAGTACCCGAACCACCTGTCAAGGGATCGCGCGGACCTTCCGGAATGTGAAGTTCCGACCGCTTCGCGGCGACTTCACGCCCACAGCTTGGCTAGCCGATATGAAAATCATTACAGAAGTTTGACTTGCTTCCACCCTTCAGCGCCCCGCCCCCATGGTTCAGTAGTGCGGTTTCTGTCCCGCACCCCGGAGTGATCACCGTGCCCACGACTCCCGCCCTGGTCAGCGCGCTGCGCGAACTCGGCGACCGACCCGCCGTCGTCGCCGACGGGCGCGCGATCAGCGGCATCGGCCTGCTGCTCGGCGTCTCCCCGCCGGGCGGCCTCCCCCGGGCCCTCGCCCGCCGCATAGCCGAGCACGCAGCGCTGCCGCCCTCCGCCGCCCGGGCCGCCGAGCAGCGGCTGCGCTACTGGGCCGGCGTCCTCGGCCCACCCCCGATCCGGCACACCGTGCTGCACCCGGTCACCGACCTCGCCGTCGACCTCGCCCTCGCCACCCTCCTCGCCGGCGGCACCGTCCACTGCGGCGACCCCGACCAGCCGCCCGAGCAGCAGCTCGAAGCCGTCGCCACCGCCCGGGCCACCCACCTGAGCCTGCCCTCCGCCCTGCTCTGGCGGCTCAGCGGGCAACCCGGCCTCGCCGCCCACGACCTCGCCGCGCTGCGCCTGGTCCTGCACGTCGGCCCCGAGCCCCGACAGGAGGACGTGTACGCCGCCGTCGACGCGCTCGGCGCCGTCCTCGCCCACGTCCGCGCCCCGGACAGCAACGCCGAGGCCGCCGACCGCCGACTGCGCGCCGACGCCGCGACCGCCTCCGCCGCCGCCTGGAAGTACGGCATCGGCGTCACCGCCGAGCAGGTCCACGACTTCGGCGCCCAGCTCGACCGCGCCGTGCTCGCCGCCCTCCTGCACACCCTCCAGCAGAGCGACGTGCTCACCGACCCCGCCCGCGGCCACCCCGAGGCCGAGGTCCTCGCCGCGGCCATGGTCACCCCGGCCCAACGCCCCCGGGTCGTCCGCTGGCTGGACGCGCTCACCCGGCACGGCCTGCTCACCCGTCAGGACGGCGGGGCCCAGGGCCCGGTCTTCCACGGCGGACCCGGGCCGGCCGCCGCCGAGGTCCGGGAGGCCTGGCGCCCCGCCGTCGAGACCTGGGCGGACGGACTCGGCCCGGCCGCCGCCCTCGATCGGGTCCGGCGCGGCGCCCTGCGACTGCCCCGGCTGATCACCGGCCAGGAGACCCCCCGACCGGCCGCCTCCCCGGCCTCCCCGGTCCGCTGGGCCGCCTCCCGCGGCTTCCTCGGCGCCGCCCTCGGCGCGCTCGTACGAGGCACCGCCGAGGCCCACGAGGGGCCCGGGCCGCTGCGCGTCCTCGAACTGGACGCGGAGGGCGGCGAGCCCGCCGTCGCCCGCGCCCTCGCCGCACGGCCCCGGCCGAACACCGAGCACCACTCGGTGCCCGACGGCGGCCGCTACGACGTCGTCATCGCGAGCGCGGGCGGGCTGGCGGGCACGGGCGGGCCATCGACGGAGGACGTCCCCACGCTGGTCCAGCTGCTCTCCCCCGGCGGTCGGCTGCTGCTGCTCGCGCCCACCACCGAACAGCTCGACCTGCTGATCACCGGCGACCCCCACGGCCTCACCGCCCGTCCCGCCGAGCACTGGCGGGCGGCGCTCACCGCCGCGGGCTGCCCGACGGTGCTGACCCTGCCGGAGGACGGGCACCCGATGGCACTGCTGGGGCAGCGGCTGTTCGCGGCCCGGGTGGACTGACGGGCGGGCGGGAGTGCGGCTGGCTACGCTCAAGAGTCATGACCACTTCCGCGCCTCCGGCCCGACCCGCCCGCGGGTCCATCGGCTCCCTCCGCTCGATCGGATCCATCGTGTCCGTCCGGTCGATCGGCTCGATCCGGTCGGTGCTGTCGACCGGATCGATCGGATCCCTCCTCTCCCTCGGCTCGATCGGGTCGGTGCTGTCCATCGGCTCGATCGGGTCGGTGCTGTCCGTCGGCTCGATCGGATCCGTCCTCTCCCTCGGCTCGATCGGCTCGGCCTGCTCCACCTTCAGCGTCCTGTCGGCCGGCTCCCGGCGCGGCCTCGGCCCGCTGCTGCCGGAACGTTCCCTCCGGTCGGTGCTGTCCCGGCGGCTCCCCTACCGGCCCGCCGTGGCCGGGCGGTGAAGTCCGGATCACGCACCGCCACCCGATCCGTACCATTTCGATACCGAAGCCTGGATGAGCTGCGAGGATCCTCGCCGCCCGGGCCCGTCCCCGGGTAGGCTCCGCTTGTCCTCCGGCCCTCGCGCAGGCGGCCCCCTGCCGCCCTGCCGCGTTCTCCGGAGGGCGCACCCCCGCGGGCCATTCGGTGGGCACCGCGCACTCGACACCGCGCGCCAGGGCAGTCGCGCGAACGGCGAAGGGCATCGCATTGGCGGATCGGCTCACCGGAGGAGACTCCTCACTGCTGCGGCGGATCAACGCGGCGGTCACGCTTCGGGCGCTGCGGAACGGCCACTCCGTGACCCTCACTCAGCTCGTCGGCGAGACCGGGCTCTCCCGCCCGACCGTCGAGGGCGTGATCGAGGGCCTGGTCGAGACCGGACTGGTCGCCGAGGTCGAGCAGCCGAGGGAGGACGGCCAGCCGGGCACCGGCCGCCGCGGCCGCCCCGCCCGCTGGTTCCGCTTCCGCGCCGAGGCCGGGCACATCCTCGGCATCGAGATCGGCGTGCACGACATCCGCGTCATCCTCGCCGACCTCACCGGCGAGGTGGTGGGCAGTCACTTCAAGCCGGTGGACGAGACCCTCGACGCCGAGGACCGGCTCGCCGCCGTCCGCACCGCCGTCGCCGAGGTGCTGCGCAAGGCCGGCATCTCCCGGGACAACCTGTGGGCGGTCGGCATCGGCACCCCCGGCATCGTGGACCGCGAGGGCACCGTCCAACTGGGCACCGCGATGCCCGGCTGGACCGGCCTCGACCTCGGCGCCAAGCTGCGGCGCTCGTTCCGCTGCCCGGTCCTGATCGAGAACGACGCCAACCTGGCCGCCATCGCCGAACACTGGCAGGGATCGGCGGTCGGCGCCGACGACGTCGTCTTCGTCATGGCCGGCCTCAGCCCGGGCGCCGGCTCCCTGATCGGCGGCAGGCTCCACCGCGGCTTCGGCGGCGCCGCCGGCGAGATCGGCGCCCTGCACCTGCTCGGCCAGGAGGTCACCCCCGAGCGCCTGCTGTCCACCACCGGAAAGCCCCTCAACCCGCTGGACGAGGCCGCCGTGGCCCGCGTACTGCGGCTGGCCCGGGAGGGCGACGAGGTCGCCAAGGTCGCCATGGACCGCTTCCTCACCCGCCTCGTCCAGGGCGTCGCCGCACTCGTCCTGGCCATCGACCCCCAGCTGGTGGTGATCGGCGGCTGGGCGGCCGGCCTCGACGGCGTCCTGGACCCGCTGCGCGAACGCCTGGCCCAGTTCACCCTGCGCGCCCCCGAGGTCGCCCTGGCGGCCCTCGGCTCGGAGGTGGTGGCGATGGGCGCCCTGCGCGTCGCCCTCGACCACGTCGAGGAGCAGCTCTTCGCGGTCGACCCGCCCCGGGCCTGACGCCGCGCTCAAGGAGCGGGGGTCACCTCAGGGCGCGAAGTCCGGGTCGGTCAGGTCGAGGGTGAGCGTGCTGCCCCAGTCGTTGACGAAGTGCACCAGCGGCCAGTCGACGGACGCCCCGACGAACGGGTTGCCGGTCGACGTGGTCAGAAGCCACCGCAGCCCACGGTCCGGTCCGAGCCGGCCGATGAAGCCAAGGTGCCCGAGGCCACTGTCGCCGTGGACCACGTAGCCCAGCCCGTCCGGCAGTTCGACCTCGTCGATGACGTCGACACCGCCCGCGTCCCACGGCGGATCCGCCACCAGTGCCGCCACGTCCACCGGCCCACCCAGCTCCAGCCGGAGGTGCTCCGGCCCGTCGATGTCCGCCTTCCGGGCCGTGCCGTCCGCCCGGACCCGTCCGTTGCAGGCCCCCAACGGCAAAGGCCCGGACGCCAGTTGGCGCCCGGGCCTCGACCTGAGGGTTTCCGGAAAATGGTTCAGGGGTTCACGCGTGGTGCGGGTTCACGGGTGGTGCGTCAGGAGGCGGTACGGACCTCGGCCGTCGCACCGACCGGGGTGACCTCGACGAGTCCGGCCTCGCCGAAGGTCAGCTTGCAGGTGTCCGCCCGGTAGGTGGCCACCGCCAGCGCCACCAGCCGGCCGGCCGAGGCGTACTGGGTGGTCATGACCAGGACGGGCGCGCCCGGCGGGCGCTCCAGCAGGGCGGCCTGCTCGGCCTCGGCGACACCCAGCTCGACCGAGCGGGACTCGCCGTCCACCTCCAGGCGCTCCAGCTGGCGCAGCACCGAACGGGCGCGGTCGCTCTCGGCGCGGAAGCCCGGCAGGTGCGGCAGCGCGGCGGCCGGGACGTGCAGCGACTCACTGGCCACCGCGCGGCCCTCCACCAGACGGACCCGGCGCACGGTGTGCACGGTGGCACCCTCCGCGATGCCGAGGCCCTTCGCCAGCTGCGCGGAGGCGGGGGCGGTGGTGCAGTCGACCGTCCGCCAGGCCTGGCTGCGCGCGGCGCCGGGCCAGCCCTCCTCCTGCCGGTTGACCGGGACGCCGACCCGCGGGGCGGCGATCAGCGTGCCGATCCCCCGGCGGCGCACCAGGCGGCCCTCCAGCTCCAGCTGGTCGAGCGCCTGACGCAGCGTGGCCCGGGCGACGCCGAAGCGCGCCGAGAGCTCGCGCTCGTTGGGCAGCACCTGGCCGGTGGAGAACTCCGAGTCGATGGCCCGCAGCAGCACCGTGCGCAGGTGCCAGTACTTCGGCTCCGGCACCGCCGAAAGCTGTCCTGTCGTCCCCACCGCGTCCTCCACCCGTGAGTTTGTCCGCCCTGCGACAAGGAGGGCGGATCCCCGGCCCACTGTCCGCTGTCGCGGCAGGTGGGAGAGCGGGCCTTTATCCGTCCTTCTTTATTAAAGGTCCTTGCAGTAAGTGACCCTAGGTGCTCCGTCCGGAGATGGTCAAGACCAATGGCGGGGCTTGATGGGACTGCCGCACATCTTCATGCCGCGTTCACGACAGCTCCTGTCAGCCACTGCCACCACCACCCGCGCCACCACCCGCGCGTCACGGTTCGGGCCGGGAACACCCAGTCGGTAGGCTGCTCGGGTGATCGTGGTGACGAGTGTGAACGTGAACGGAATCCGGGCGGCGGCCAGGAAGGGCTTCGTCGAGTGGCTGGCCGGCACCGAGGCGGACGTGGTCTGCCTCCAGGAGGTGCGCTCCGAACCCGAGCAGCTGCCCGTCGAACTGCGCGACCTGGACGACTGGCACGCGGTCTGGGCCCCCGCCGCCACCAAGGGCCGGGCCGGCGTCGCCGTCCTCTCCCGCGCGGAGCCGCAGCGCACGGCGATCGGCTTCGGCTCGGATGAATTCGACAATTCAGGCAGGTACGTCGAAATCGACCTACCCGGCTTGACCATCGCCAGCCTCTACCTCCCCTCCGGCGAAGTCGGCACCGAGCGCCAGGAGGAGAAGGAACGCTTCATGGCGGAATTCCTCGTCCACCTCACCGCCCTACGCGCCCGCGCCGCCGCCGACGGCCGCGAGGTCGTCGTCTGCGGCGACTGGAACATCGCCCACCGCCCCGAGGACCTCAAGAACTGGAAGGCCAACCAGAAGTCCGCCGGCTTCCTCCCCGAGGAACGCGCCTGGCTCTCCCGCGTCTACGACGAGGCCGGCTACGTCGACGTCGTCCGCGCCCTCCACCCCGACCGCACCGGCCCCTACTCCTGGTGGTCCTACCGCGGCCGCGCCTTCGACAACGACTCCGGCTGGCGCATCGACCTCCAGGTCGCCACCCCCGGCCTCGCCGCCAAGGCCGTCGAAGCCTACGTCGAACGGGCCGAGACCCACGCCGAGCGCTGGTCCGACCACGCACCCGTCACCGCCGTGTTCGATCTCGGCTAACCGGCTGACAGCCAGCGCTAGTTCAGCAGCACTGAGAGGCAGCCAGAGGTCCATAAAACCCAGCCGTGCCAGGATTCCCTCTCATCTGCAGGCCGACACGACGCCGACCTCAAGCTCCAGCGGACTTCCCCGCTGGAGCGTTTTACAAAGTGAGTCGATCGCCAGCTCCGATGGCATTGTCAACACTCCAGCGCCCTGTGGCCGGAGGCAGCCATCTTCGGTTTCGACGGCACCCTGGTCGACGGCAGCACCGTAGACACCGACGCCGTCCGCGCCGGCTTCGCCGACCTCAGCCTCACCGTGCCCGAGCCATGGCTGCGCGAGGCTCCGCCGCAGGATCGCGAACTCGGGAGGCCGCTGGGACGGTCACCGCTCCCCGCTCGTCAGTCGATCTTCCTCGGTCTCGGATCCGTTAGCATGCGTCGTTAGTTTTCGAACACACGGGCTGGCCGGTCGTCGGTCCGAACGCATGGGGGGGCATGCATGGCAGATCCTGACGCGGGCTTGCAATTCAAAGTCAGTCCTGCCGAACTGGACGGCTGCGGACAGAGCGCGCAGCACATCGGGGGCCTGATACCGGGCGAGACGTCGAAGCTCGCGGAGCCGTGCAACCAGGCCGCCGGCACCCTGAAGGGCTGGCTCACGGCCGCCGCGGTGCGCGACTGCGGCGCCAACTGGAAGACGCTGCTGGACAAGCTCGGCAGCGACGTGAGCGACGTCGGCACCAAGCTCGCCACCACCGCCGCCTACTACCGTCAGGCCGAGCAGAACGCCCACAACCGCATGCGCGACCCGGCCGCCCCCGTCCCGGACGAGCCGGACCCGTTCGGCACGACGGTCGTCCCGGGCCCCGTGAAGCCCTCCAAGGCGAAGGCGGCCGAGTAGCCCGATGGACATCAAGACGCTGTACGACGCAAACATCATCAACATCACCATCGCGAAGAACGCCTTCGACACGCTCTACTCGGCCTTCGGCCGGCACATCGAGTCCTGGCAGCACGAGGTCGCCGACCGGCTCACCAACTCGCACTGGACCGGCACCGCGTCCGACCACGCCCAGGCCCGGATCCGCTTCCTGGGCACCGAACTCCAGTCCGCCCACAGTGAGCTGGACCTCGTCGGCAAGGCCCTCGCCAAGGCTGCCGAGCAGTTCGCGCTGGCCCAGTCCCACCTGGTCCGCGCCCTCGACGACGCCAAGGCCGCCAAGCTCAACGTCGCTCCCGACGGCACCATCACCTGGGACAAGGAGCCCACGTCCGCGAACTACGCGGGAGCCGGCGCCGAGACGACGGCCATCGCGATCAGCAACCGCATCACCGCCGCGCTCAACGAGGCCGACCACGCGGACCAGGAACTCAGCGCGCGGCTGAGCCACTTCGCGACCAACGCCGGCAATGGCACCGGCCTGGACGCCGCCACCGTGGCCCAGGACCTGGCCGCCCAGACCGGGCGGGAGCAGATACCGCCCGCAGGCACCGAGCCGGCCGGCGTCAAGAAGTGGTGGGACGGCCTCACCGACACCGAGCGGCAGAAGTTCATCCACGAGCACCCCGACCAGATCGGCAACCTCGACGGCGTGCCCGCGGCCGTCCGCGACCAGGCCAACCGGGTCAACCTGAGGAACCTGATCAAGGACCGCGAGACCCAACTCGCCAACCTCGGTCCCGAGCCGACGAGGTACCTGAGCGTCGCCGAGACCAATGGCGGGCCAGTGGAGAACCCCGACTACACGGAGTGGAAGCGCAAGCACGACGCCCTGCAGGAGAAGCTCACCGGCTTCCAGTCCATTCAGAAGCGACTCGACGGCAAGTTCGCCGACGGTGGCGGGCCGAACTCCGACCCGCCGCTTTTGTTGCTGGGCATCGGCGATCAGGGGCAGGGCCGCGCGATCCTGTCCTGGGGCGACCCGGACAAGGCCAAGAACGTCTCGTCGTTGGTGCCCGGGCTGAACAGCACTCTGGCAGGCGTCGGAGCCGGCGACGCCTCCACGGCGAAGCGCATCTACCAGTCAGCCACGACCGCTGCGACGGCCAACGGTGACGTTCCCCCGAGCGTCGCGTCCGTGTTCTGGCTGGGGTACGACGCCCCACAGCTGGAGGGCTCCGGCTCCTCGGTGCTCATGCAGGACCGGGCGGAGGAGGGCGGCGCCGCGTACAACAAGTTCCTCACCGGACTCCGGGCCACCCATGAGGGGGCGCCGGCGCACATGACCGCGCAGGGGCACAGCTACGGCTCCCTGGTGGTCGGGAAAGCGACCCAGCACCCCGGTGGCCTGCCCGTCGACGACATCGTCCTGGTCGGCAGTCCGGGTGTCGGGGTGGACAAGGCGACACAGCTCGGGATCGGTGCGGACCACGTGTACGTCGGCACGGCCAAGTACGATCCCGTCGCGGACGCACCATCTCCCGGGATGCTCATTCCCGGTTGGGCCGCGGTCGAGGCGATCACGAATCCCGACGGGTCGTGGCACGGCGTGGACCCGGCGAGCCGGGGCTTCGGCGCGCAGCGCTTCTCCGTGGCGGACGGGACCGTGACCGACTCCCACGACAACTACTTCGGGAAGCACGACAAGGGCGGCGACTCGCTCCCCAACATCGGGAAGATCGTGAGCGGCCACGGGAACACGATCACCAGGGAGGACCCGAGGTGAGGGCCGCGGTATGGCGCATGACCGTGCCAGGGGTGCTGCTGGCGCTCCTGATCGGCTGGTACGCCTGGCCGGAGCCCGAGGAACCCACCGTGCCGGTCGAGCAGGCGCAGCACCGGATCGAAGCCGAGCTCGCCGACGTCGCGGGGGCCTTCCACCCGGGACTCCAGTGGACCGAGGCGAGGTACTACAGCCTGGCCGACACCACTGGGTTCTGCGGTACCCAGGGATGCAAGAAGACCGGCCGCGCGGAACTGCTGGCCGAGCAATGGGGCCGGGTCCGGATCGGGCCGGGGAAGCAGAATGAGCGGCTCGACGAGGTGCAGAAACGCTGGACCGCGAAGGGATACCCGGTTCGACGTGAGCAGCGGCTGCTGGAGGTGAAGGATTCGCAGCAGCACCTCCGGTTCCTGATGGGCGCGGACGGCTGCGCCGAGCTGCGTGTCTCCGTGGTCGATGTCGCCGACTCCACCGAGCCCGACGGCTCAGGCGGATTCGCGCAGGGGCCATCGGAGTCCATCAAGGCAGAGTGCGCGACGGTCGACGACCCCTATTGGTCGCACTGACACCGGGAGCCCGCCCGGCCGCGAAGATCACCGTCATGTGTGTCTGTGCGTGCAAGCCGTTGGAGGCATCAAGCTGACCGGTCAGGGCGGTCTCCTGCAGCAGCTGACCAAGCGGGTGCAGGAGGCCGCCCTGGAGGGCGAGATCACCGACCACCTCGGCTACGAGAAGCACGACTCTTCCCGCTGCTGCTTCTCTCCGGGGTGCTGCTGCCGATCACCGAGGCGGCCGCGCCGACCTGGCTCTACGTGCTGAGCCGGATCAACCCGGTGACTCACGTAGTTGAGACCGAACGCGCCCTGTTCGACGGGCAGTTGACAGAATCGGTGGTGCTGTACGGATTCCTCGCGGCCGGCGCCATCGCGATGCCGGGCGTCGCGGCCGGGATCCGCGGCATGCGCAACGCCTCAGCATAGTGCCATTTCTGACGAGACATCAGATCATCTGAAGGAGTCACCGTGACCGACCGCAGCGCGCCGGGCCCCGGCGCCCGCACCATGGACGTCTGGTTCGACCCCGCCTGCCCCTACACCTGGCTGACCTCCCGCTGGCTGCGGGAGGCGACCCTGGTCCGCCCGCTGGTGCCGCGCTGGCACCTGATGAGCCTGGCGCTCCTCAACGAGGGCCGCGACGACGACCCGGAAGGGGATCCCGACCGCTACCTCCTGGTGCCGGTGCGGATCGCCACCGCCGTCCGGCAGGCCCACGGCCAGGACGCCCTGGTCCGCTTCCACCGCGGCCTGTGGGCCGGCAGCGGCCGGCGCTGGATCACCGACCCGGCCACGGCGC
>NZ_JBHVET010000086.1:0-17593 GCF_042802135.1 Kitasatospora sp. NPDC057512 | reverse complement strand
GTCCGGGGACGGGCCCTCGTCGCGTTCTAGCGGTTCTCGCCCGGGACCCAGAGCACGTCGCCGCGCTCCTTGTTGGCCACCCGGGCCAGGATGAAGAGCAGGTCGGACAGCCGGTTGAGGTACTTCGCGGTCAGCGGGTTGACGCTGTCGCCGTGCTCAGCGATCGCCGACCAGGTGGAGCGCTCGGCCCGCCGGACCACCGTGCAGGCCAGGTGCAGGTGGGCCGCCCCGGGCGTGCCGCCGGGCAGGATGAAGCTGCGCAGCTTCTCCACCCGCGCCAGGTAGTCGTCGCAGTCCGCCTCCAGCCGGTCGATGTAGGACTGCAGCACCCGCAGCGGCGGGTACTTCGGGTCCTCCACCACCGGGGTCGACAGGTCGGCGCCGACGTCGAACAGGTCGTTCTGGACCCGGACGAGCACCGCCGTCATGTCCTCCGGCAGCTCCCCGGCGGCCAGGGCCACCCCGATCGCCGCGTTCGCCTCGTTGGCGTCCGCGTACGCGATCAGTCTCGGATCGGTCTTGCTGGTCCGGCTCATGTCGCCGAGCGCGGTGGTGCCGTCATCGCCGGTACGGGTGTAGATGCGCGTCAGATTGACCATGCGGCCAGACTAGCCGCCGGGTTAGGCGGCGTTAACCCCGTCTCGCGGAGCACTGCTACGCGACATTGACTCTCTGCCCCGGCGGGGCCGCCTCCAGCCAGGCCAGGAAGCCGGTCAGCGCGTCCTCGCTCATCGCCAGCTCCAGCGGCGCCCCGTTGTGCAGGCAGCGCAGCACCACCGAGCCGGACAGCAGCGCCAGTTCCTCCTGGCCCTCCGGGTAGCGCCGGCCGAGCACCTCGATCTCCCGGCGCGGAAGCATCTTGCGCGGGCGCGGGGCGTACGAGAAGACCCGGAACCACTCGATCGAGTCACCGCTGTAGCGGCCGATACCAAAAACCCACCCCTTGCCGTCGGTCGGGGGGACCGGGGCCGAGGTGGGTTTGCCGTTCTCGTCGAGGTCGGGCTGCGTCGAGGCGTCGGCGGGCATTTTGAGCCGGTAACTGCAGTCGAAGGTGCCGCCGACCCGCTGGATCAGGCGGCGTCGGACGGCGAAGGCCATCAGCCCGATCACTCCCAGGGCCACGACCGCCGCACACACCACAAGCGCGAGGACCATGCTCACCTACCTCCTCGCTACCCGCGTTCCCCGTAACGGTCGTATCAAGCGACCGCGCTGACCTACCAACTACGACGACAGTCCCGGGGTCACGCTCGCGCGTCCCCGGGACCGTCGGTCGACCCCGCTAAGCCGGGGTCCGGCGCACTCAGGCGTGGGCCTTGAGGCCGCGCGCCGCGAACAGACGGACCTCGGCGCGCCGCTCGGCGTGCTCGTCCAGGTCCGACTTGGCCTTCTCCAGTGCGCGCTCGGCACGCGCGACATCGATCTCGTCCGCCAGCTCGGCGATCTCCGCGAGCAGAGACAGCTTGTTGTCGGCGAAGGAGATGAAGCCGCCGTGCACCGCGGCGATCACGGTGCCGCCGTCCACCGTGCGGATGGTGACGGGACCGGTCTCCAGCACGCTCAGCACCGGGGTGTGGCCCGGCATGATGCCGGTGTCACCGGAGGCCGTACGGGCGACGACGATGGTGGCCGCACCGGACCACACCTTGCGGTCGGCTGCGACCAGCTCGACGTGCAGCTCAGCCAACGTGGGCTCCTAGGCTCATGCAACGCCCGATTACTCGGGAGTTTCGGTAAGAATAACGGCCCCGCGCCTCCGGCATGAAACCGGCGGCACGGATTTGACCGGAATCACAGCCGATGCGACGCGAGGGGTGGGTCCCAGGGCTGGGGCCCACCCCTCACGGTCACGCACAGCTGCTACCGGCCGCGATTACTTCTTCGCCAGCTCGGCGGCGTTCTTCTCGAGGTCCTCGATGCCACCGCACATGAAGAAGGCCTGCTCCGGGACGGAGTCGTACTTGCCGTCCGCGATCGCGTTGAAGGCCTCGATGGTCTCCGACAGCGGCACGGTCGAACCCTCGACACCGGTGAACTGCTTCGCCACGTAGGTGTTCTGCGAGAGGAAGCGCTCGATGCGACGGGCACGGTGCACCGTGATCTTGTCCTCTTCGGACAGCTCGTCGATGCCGAGGATCGCGATGATGTCCTGGAGGTCCTTGTACTTCTGCAGGATCCCCTTGATACGGATGGCCGTGTCGTAGTGGGTCTGCGCGATGTACCGCGGGTCGAGGATGCGGGACGTGGAGTCCAGCGGGTCGACGGCCGGGTAGATGCCCTTCTCCGAGATCGGGCGCGACAGAACGGTGGTCGCGTCCAGGTGGGCGAAGGTGGTGGCCGGCGCCGGGTCGGTCAGGTCGTCCGCGGGGACGTAGATCGCCTGCATCGAGGTGATCGAGTGACCGCGGGTCGAGGTGATGCGCTCCTGCAGGAGGCCCATCTCGTCGGCCAGGTTCGGCTGGTAGCCCACCGCGGAGGGCATGCGGCCGAGCAGGGTCGACACCTCGGAACCGGCCTGGGTGAACCGGAAGATGTTGTCGATGAAGAGGAGCACGTCCTGCTTCTCGACGTCACGGAAGTACTCCGCCATGGTCAGCGCGGACAGCGCGACCCGCAGACGGGTGCCCGGCGGCTCGTCCATCTGGCCGAAGACCAGCGCGGTCTTGTCCAGAACGCCCGAGTCGACCATCTCGTCGATGAGGTCGTTGCCCTCACGGGTGCGCTCGCCGACACCGGCGAACACCGACACACCACCGAAGTTCTCGGCGACGCGGTAGATCATCTCCTGGATCAGAACGGTCTTGCCGACACCGGCACCACCGAACAGACCGATCTTGCCACCCGTGACGTACGGGGTGAGCAGGTCGATGACCTTGATACCGGTCTCGAACATCTCGGTCTTGGACTCGAGGTCCTTGAACTCGGGAGCCTTGCGGTGGATCGGCCAGCGGACCTCGACCTGCTTGTCGAACTCCGCCTTGTCGACGTTCAGCACGTCACCGAGGGCGTTGAACACCTTGCCCTTGGTGATCTGGCCGACCGGGACGGAGATCGCCGCACCGGTGTCGGAGACCTGCGAACCACGGACCAGGCCGTCGGTCGGCTGCATCGAGATGCCGCGGACCATGCCGTCGCCGAGGTGCTGGGCGACCTCGAGGGTCAGGATCTTCTTGCCCGTGCCGTCGGGGTTGTCCACCTCGACGTGCAGGGCGTTGTACATGTCCGGAATCGCGTCGACGGGGAACTCCACGTCGACGACCGGGCCGATGACCCGCGCGACGCGGCCCGTCGCCGTGGTCGGCTCAACAGTGGTGGTCATACTCATTCGCTCCCGCGGCTAGCGTCGGCGAGGGCGTTGGCGCCGCCGACGATCTCGCTGATTTCCTGGGTGATCTCGGCCTGACGGGCCGAGTTGGCAAGCCGCGTGAGCGACTTGATGAGCTCGCCGGCGTTGTCCGTCGCGCTCTTCATCGCGCGGCGGCGGGCGGCGTGCTCGGAAGCGGCCGACTGCAGCAGCGCGTTGTAGATCCGGCTCTCGACGTACCGCGGCAGGAGCGCGTCCAGGACGCCCTCCGCCGACGGCTCGAAGTCGTACAGCGGGAAGATCTCCGACTTGGCCGGCGACTGGTCGCTGAGCTGGACCTCGTCCAGCTTCAGCGGCAGCAGCCGCGCCTCGACCGCGTTCTGCGTCAGCATGGACACGAACTCGGTGGAGACCAGGTGGAGCTCGTCCACGCCGCCGGTCTCGGCCGTGAAGGCCTCGATCAGGTCGGCCGCCACGGTCTTCGCGTCACCGTAGGTCGGCTTGTCCGAGAACCCCGTCCACGAGTCCGCGACCGTCAGACCGCGGAACGTGTAGTACGAGACGCCCTTGCGGCCGATGATGTACGTCACCACGTCCTTGCCCTCGGACCGCAGGCGCTCGCTGAGCACCTGGGCGGCCTTGATGGCGTTGGTCGAGTAGCCGCCCGCCAGGCCGCGGTCCGCCGTGATCAGCAGGACGGCGGCGCGCTTGGCGGCCGGGTTCTCGGTGGTGAGCGGGTGCTTGGCGTTGGACCGGGTGGCCACCGCCGTCACCGCCCGGGTGAGCTCGTCGGCGTACGGAGTGGAGGCGGCCACCGCGCGCTGCGCCTTGACGATGCGCGACGCGGAGATCATCTCCATCGCCTTGGTGATCTTCTTCGTCGCGGTGACAGAGCGGATCCGGCGCTTGTAGACCCGAAGCTGTGCTCCCATGGGTCGTTACGTCCTTTCCCTCGCTACCGGACTCAGGCCTGCTCGGAGAGCAGCTTGCCGTCAGCGGTCTGGTAACCCTGCTTGAAGGCCTCGACGGCGCTGGTCAGCGCGTCGACGGTGCCGTCGGCCAGCAGGCCGGTCTCCACGATGCCGGCCAGCAGGTCCTTGTGCTGGAGGCGGACGTGGTCCAGGAACTCGCGCTCGAAGCGGCGGATCTCGGCGACCGGGACGTCGTCCAGCTTGCCGGTGGTGCCGGCCCAGATGGAGACGACCTGCTCCTCGACCGGGAACGGCTGGTACTGGCCCTGCTTCAGCAGCTCGACCATGCGCGCACCGCGCTCCAGCTGGGCCTTGGAGGCCGCGTCCAGGTCGGAACCGAAGGCGGCGAAGGCCTCCAGCTCGCGGTACTGGGCGAGGTCCAGACGCAGGCGGCCGGCGACCGAGCGCATGGCCTTGATCTGGGCGGAGCCACCGACGCGGGAGACCGAGATACCGACGTTCACGGCCGGGCGGATGCCGGCGTTGAACAGGTCGGACTCCAGGAAGCACTGGCCGTCGGTGATGGAGATGACGTTGGTCGGGATGTACGCCGAGACGTCGTTGGCCTTGGTCTCGATGATCGGCAGACCGGTCATCGAGCCGCCGCCCAGGGCGTCGTTCAGCTTGGCGCAGCGCTCCAGCAGACGGGAGTGCAGGTAGAAGACGTCACCCGGGTAGGCCTCGCGGCCCGGCGGGCGGCGCAGCAGCAGGGAGACGGAACGGTAGGCCTCGGCCTGCTTCGACAGGTCGTCGAAGATGATCAGGACGTGCTTGCCGTCGTACATCCACTCCTGGCCGATGGCCGAACCGGTGTACGGGGCCAGGTACTTGAAGCCGGCCGGGTCGGAGGCGGGAGCGGCCACGATGGTGGTGTACTCCAGCGCGCCGGCCTCCTCCAGGGCGCCGCGGACGGACGCGATGGTGGAGCCCTTCTGGCCCACGGCGACGTAGATGCAGCGGACCTGCTTCTCCGGGTCGCCCGAGCGCCAGTTGTCACGCTGGTTGATGATCGTGTCGACGGCCACCGCGGTCTTGCCGGTCTGGCGGTCGCCGATGATCAGCTGGCGCTGGCCGCGGCCGATCGGGGTCATCGCGTCGATGGCCTTGATGCCGGTCTGCAGCGGCTGCTTGACCGACTTGCGGGCCATGACGCCGGGGGCCTGCAGCTCAAGGGCACGGCGACCGGTGGCGGCGATGTCGCCCAGGCCGTCGATCGGGTTGCCCAGCGGGTCCACGACGCGGCCGAGGTAGCCGTCGCCGACCGGAACCGAGAGGACCTCGCCGGTGCGGCGCACGGTCTGGCCCTCTTCGATGCCGCCGAACTCACCGAGGACGACGACACCGATCTCGCGGGTGTCGAGGTTCAGCGCGAGGCCGAGCGTGCCGTCCTCGAACTTCAGCAGCTCGTTCGCCATGACCGAGGGCAGGCCCTCGACATGCGCGATGCCGTCCGCTGCGTCAGTGACCGTGCCGACCTCTTCCACAGAAGCGGCGTCCGGCTGGTACGACTGGACAAAGTCGGCCAGCGCGTCCCGGATCTCCTCCGGACGGATCGTAAGCTCCGCCATCAGGCTTCCCTGCTCTCCTAGTTTGCGATCCTCGGCCCGCCATTGAGGGCCGCAAGTATTCGACTCTCGGCCGGGTCTTCCGAACCGGCCGTACGATGTGCCGGCTCCTTGGGGAGCCGGTTTCCCGACCGAGGGTCGGATGTGCTGCTTGGGTGCTCAGCCTTCGAGCGACTGGCGAGCGCCCTCGAGGCGGCTCGACACGGTGCCGTTGATGATCTCGTCGCCGATCTGCACCCGGACGCCGCCGACGACCTCGGGGTCGACGTCGATGTTCAGGTGGACCTGGCGGCCGTACATCCGGGCCAGAGCACCGGACAGGCGCTCCTTCTGGGTGTCCGACAGCGGCACCGCGGTGGTGACCAGGGCCACCACGCGGCCACGGCGCGCGGCGGCGAGCTTCGAGTAGGACTCGAGGCCCTGCTCCAGGCTACGGCCACGCGGCACGTTGACGAGGGCGGTGACCAGCCGGACGGTACCGGCGTGGGCGCGGCCGCCGAGCAGCTTGCCGATCAGCTCGGCCTTCGCGACGGCACCGGCCTTCGGCTCGGTCAGCGCGGCGCGCAGCTCGTGCGAGCCGCTCACCACCCGGCCGAAGCGGAAGAGCTCGTCCTCGACGTCGTCCAGGGCGCCGGCCTTGTCCGCGGCGATGATCTCCGCGTAGGCGGCGAGCTCCTCGGTCGCGTCCACCAGGTCGCGCGAGCCCGACCAGCGGGAGCGGACCAGGCCGGAGACCAGGTCGACGGCCTCGCCGGAGACCTGGCCGGTCAGCAGCGAGGTGACCAGCTGGGCCTTGTCCTGGCCCGACCGCGAGGGGTCGGTCAGGACGCGGCGCAGCGACACCTCGCGGTCCAGCACGGCCGTGACGGCGGTGAGCTCCTCGGCGAGCTTGGCCGCGTCCACCGAGGTGGAGTCGGTCAGGCTCTCCAGGTTCTGCCGGCCGGCGGCGAGGGCCTCACGGCTGGCGCCGATCACTTGGCCGCACCCTGAGCAACGGCGGCCTTGGCCTCCAGCTCGTCCAGGAAGCGGTCGATGACGCCGCTCTGCCGGGTGTGGTCCTCGAGGGACTCACCCACGATGCGGGACGCCAGCTGGGTGGCCAGCGAGCCCACGTCCTGACGCAGGGCGGCAGTGGCCTGCTTCTTGTCCGCCTCGATCTGGGCGTGACCGGCGGCGACGATGGCCTCGCGCTGACGCTGGCCCTCCTCGCGCATCTCGGCGAGCTGGGCGGCACCCTGCTCGCGAGCCTGCTCGACGATGCGGGCAGCCTCGTGGCGCGCCTCGGCGAGCTCGGCGCGGTACTGCTCAAGCAGGGCCTGGGCCTCCACCTGGGCGGCCTCGGCGCGCTCCATCCCGCCCTCGATCGCGTCCCGGCGCTCCGACAGCACCTTCTCGATGCTGGGGAGGAGCTTCTTGCCGAGCAGACCGAAGACGATGAAGAAGCAGAGCAGGCCGATGATGATCTCGGGCCACGCGGGGAGGAGAGGGTTCATCTTCTCCTCGGCCGCGAGCTGGACGATCGCCATGCTCATATCTGGACCTTCCTCAGAAAGGGTCTACGGCGGGATTACTTGTTGCCGAAGACGAACGGCATGACGATGCCGATGAGGGCGAGCGCCTCGGTCAGCGCGAAGCCGATGAACATGTTGGAACGGATGAGACCGGCAGCCTCGGGCTGGCGGGCCATGGCCTGGACACCGTTACCGAAGATCAGACCGACGCCGATGCCGGGGCCGATGGCGGCGAGGCCGTAGCCCAGGGAGGCGACGGAACCGTAGACAGTGCCCTCAGCGAGGATGCTCATTGACGTTGTCCTTTGCAGGGTGGTGAACCGGTGGTGATTGGCCACCGGGCGATCCGGGACGGGAAGTGGTTCTCGGCGGGGCCGGGGCCCCGGGGCTCAGTGCGCCTCTTCCAGGGCACCGGCGATGTAGCTGCTGGCCAGCATCACGAAGATGTAGGCCTGCAGGAACTGGACCAGCAGCTCGAAGGCGGTCAGGCCGACGGCGACGATGAACGAGGCCGAGCCGTACAGCGCGCCCAGGGACGGGCTGAGCAGGTACCAGGAGGCGATGGAGAACATCACGATCAGCAGGTGGCCGGCGAACATGTTCGCGAAGGCTCGGACCGCGAGCGTGAAGGGGCGCACGAAGATGTTCGAGAAGAACTCGATCGGCACCAGGATGAACATGACCCAGCCGGGGATGCCCGACGGCCAGCAGAGGTTCTTGAGACCGCCGACGAAGCCGTGCTTCTTGAAGGTCAGCGTCATGTAGGTGATCCACACGACCGCCGCGAGGCCGGCCGGGAACGCGATCGCCGCCGACACCGGGAACTGTGCGAACGGGATGATCGACATGATGTTCATCAACCAGATGAAGAAGAACATCGAGACCAGCATCGGGACGTACTTCTCGCCCTTCTTGCCGATCGTCTCCAGCACGATGGAGCGCTTGACGAAGTCGTAGCCGATCTCACCGACCAGCTGCAGCTTGCCGGGGACGAGGCGCGGCTTGGCGAAGGCGGCCCAGAAGAACACGACAACCAGGAGCGCGACGATGATCGACAGCAGCATCGGCTTGTTGAACTCGATGCTGCCGATCGAGAAGATCGGCTTGAACTGGAACTCGTTCAGACCCGGGGCCGGGAAGCCACAGCCAGCGTCCCCGAAGTGGCAACTGCCTGAGGCGAGGGACGTGAGTTCAGCACTCACCGCGGACTCCTTCGTCGTGACGCATGGTTACGGCAACCTCGGTGTGTCGGCGTGGCCTGCGACCACGGAGCGGCACTGGAACTTGATGGGTTTCTCGCCGACCCCGCGCGCCGGTGCACGGCACCACAGCGGGATCATCGAAGACTGCGCGGATCAGGGGGGCGATCCGTCCGCTCTCCGGACAGACCAGGCCTCTTCCCGTACTCCGTTGTTGCGACGGACGATAGCAGCCCGTCAGTGCGGCATAAACACCGCCCCCCTCGTTGGGGGGACAGTTGGGCCTCGTCACTGTTGACGCCCCTTGTCGGAGGGCTTGTCGCCCTTCTTTTCGGAGGCGTCGGGGTCGACGTAGAAGGTTTTGGCCTTGAGCGCACCGCGCACCTGGAAGCCCGTCCAGATCAGGGCGCAGCCGAGCAGGGTGAACGCGAAGGCCTGCCGGTTGAACAGGTCGGTGTCCTTGAAGACGGCGAGCACGATGCCGACCAGCAGGATCTGCGTGGTGTACACCAGCAGCGCCGCGGCCATCATGATCTGCGGGTTCGACCTGGTCAGCCGGTCGAGCGCGACCTGGCCGAAGCTGAAGAAGGCCATCACGAGGAGCGCGCCGAAGAGGGCGCCGAGCAGCCCCTTCCCACCGGCAACGGCAAAGGAGATCACCATGGCGATGATTCCGGCGACCGCAGTGGGAATCGCGGCGCCTCGGAGGATCCGGGCGTCGGTGGACGGCATGTCGGCAGCTCCGGCGGCATGTCGAGTGGCGGGGGACGGGCACTGCGGTGGCGGGTGACACCGGACCGAGGCATCGCCGCGGGCCGCCATGGGAGCGACGGGCCCGGTGAGGGAGACCGACAGGGACGGAAGTCATCCACCTGTCAGGTCTTTCGGCGTGTTCTCGATACTCGTGAACGGTATCACAAACTATTTGATGAGAGCTTTACCATGAATGTGTGGCACCTGTCACACCAACGGCGCAACGATTCCGCCGTTCGGGTGACGGCCACCTGTCGTGGCATCAACTCCCTTGTCAGTGGCGGCCGGTGGCCTTGGGGTGGGAGCCGGCCGCGGTGGAGCCCACGCCGGATTCCCGCCCGGCTTCACCCAGGAGTTCCTTGTCCTTGGCCGACAGTTCAGCCATCGGACCGCTCTGCTGCCGGCGGTAGCGCGGGGGGACGAAGGACTGCACCGCCCGCGGGGCGCGCGGCCGGAACCGCGGGGTGAGCAGCACCACCAGGCCGACCAGGCAGAGCCCGGCGAGCGTCAGGACGACGGTGCGGCCGGTGTTGGTCACCGAGAAGGCGACCGAGCCGAAGGCGATCAGCGCGGCCCAGAAGTACATGATCATCACGGCGCGGCTGTGCGAGTGCCCGACCTGGAGCAGCCGGTGGTGCAGGTGGCGCTTGTCCGCGGCGAACGGGGACTGGCCGGCCCAGGTGCGGCGCACCACCGCGAGCAGCAGGTCGGCCAGCGGCAGCGCGATGACCGTCAGCGGCAGCAGCAGCGGGATGTAGATCGGCACCAGGGCGTGCACGGCGGCGGTCTGCGAACCGGCCTCGTTGCTGATCAGGTCCGGGTCGACCCGGCCGGTGATGGAGATCGCGGCGACGGCCAGCATCAGGCCCAGCATCATCGAACCGGAGTCGCCCATGAAGATCCGCGCGGGGTGCATGTTGTGCGCCAGGAAGCCCAGGCACATGCCGATCAGCAGCACGCTGAACAGCACGGCGGGGGCCGCGTCGGAGATCGTGTAGCCGTACCAGAGCCGGTAGCTGTACAGGAAGAAGGCCATCGCGGCGATGCAGACCATGCCGCCGGCCAGGCCGTCCAGGCCGTCGATGAAGTTCACCGCGTTGACCATGACGACGACCAGGGTGACCGAGATGACCATGCCCTGGGTCGGGCTCACCGCGACCGGGCCGACGCCGGGCACCGGGAGGGTGATCACCGTGACGCCCTGCCAGACCATCACGCCGGCGGCGATCATCTGGCCGCCGAGCTTCACCAGCGCGTCCACGCCCCACTTGTCGTCGAGCACCCCGAGCAGGAACATGATCCCGGCGCCGGACAGCAGCGCGCGGATGTCGGTGCCCTGGGAGAACACCTTGCTCAGGTTGTCCAGCTGCGAGGCGACCAGGATGCCCGCGCACAGTCCGCCGAACATCGCGATGCCGCCGAGCCGCGGCGTGGGTTCGCGGTGCACGTCGCGGGCGCGCACCGGCGGCATGGCGCCGGCCGCGATGGCGAACTTCCGGACCGGGCCCGTCAGCAGGTAGGTGACGGCGGCCGTGCAGAACAGCACCAGCAGATACTCACGCACCACTGGCCTCCTGCATCACTGTCGAACGGGGAAGTACCGAAGGTACTCCCCTGCCTTCCCGGGGTTCGAGGTGCGTCGCCACGGCACACACCTTATTGAGTCGGACGCCCGGACCGTGCATCGCGGTTCGCCCTCCCGGGTAGGAGATCCGGATACCCGCGGAAGGCCGCCGTCAGGCCCGGTCGGCGAAGGCCGCCGCCAGCTCCCGGACCCGCGCCGCGGCCGGGACGGCCGCGTCCCCGGCGAGCACCCGCGCGATCAGCCCGGCGATCTCCGCCAGCTCCGGCTCCCCCATCCCCTGGCTGGTGACCGTGCCCGTGCCCAGCCGGATGCCGGAGGTCTCGGCGGCCGGCGCCGGGTCGTACGGCAGCGCGCACTTGCCGAGCAGCAGCCCGGCCGCCGCGCAGCGCCGCTCGGCCTCCGCGCCGGTCACGCCGAGCGGACTCACGTCGGCGGTCACCAGGTGGGTGTCGGTGCCGCCCGTCAGCGGGCGCATTCCGGCCTCTGCGAGCCCCTCGGCGAGCGCCCGCGCCCCGGACACCGTCCGCTGCGCGTACGCCCGGTACGCGGGCCTGGAGGCCTCCGCGAGGGCCACCGCCTTGCCGGCCACCTCGTTCATCGCCGCGCCGCCCTGGCTGAACGGGAACACCGCCCGGTCGATCCGCTCGGCCAGCTCCGCGGTGCACAGCAGCAGCCCGCCGCGCGGGCCGCGCAGCAGCTTGTGGGTGGCCGCCACCGTGACGTCCGCGTACGGCACCGGGGAGGGCGCCACCCCGGCCGCGATCAGCCCGGTGGTCTGCGCGGCGGAGGCGATCAGGTAGGCGTCCACCTCGTCGGCGATCTCGCGGAACGCCGCCCAGTCCGGGTGCCGGGGGTGCGAGATCGAGCCCGCCACGATGGCCTTGGGGCGGTGCTGCCGGGCCAGCTCGCGGACCTGGTCGAGGTCGATCAGCCCGTCGGCCTCGCGCACCCCGTAACCGGTGAAGGCGAACCAGCGCCCGGAGAAGTTGGCGCGCGAGCCGCAGCTGAGGTGGCCGCCGTGCTCCAGCGACATCGCCAGCACCCCGTCGCCGGGCCGCAGCAGCGCCGCGTACGCCGCCAGCATCGCCGAAGTCGCCGACCGGGGCTGGACGTTGGCGTGCGGGGCGGCGAACAGCTCGCGGGCCCGGTCGATCGCCAGCAGCTCGGCGGCGTCCGCCAGCGCGCAGCCGGTGTGGTGCCGTCGGCCCGGGTAGCCCTCGGCGTACTTGTCGATCAGCGGGCCGGTGAGCGCCGCCAGGACGGCGGGGGTGGTCAGGTTCTCCCCCGCCAGCAGCTGGATCGTTTCGGCGCGCCGCTCGGCCTCCGCGGCCAGCAGGTCGGCCAGCTGCGGATCCGCCCGGTGCAGCGCCTCGGACGCCCAGGGGCGCCCGGTCGTGGCGGTCGGGCCGGACGCGGCATCGGTGACGGTCATGGCGGGGCTCCCGGGCGCTGCGGGGACTGTGTCACCCAGCGTAGGACCGCTCCCGCCACCCGGCCCGCCGGGCCGCCGCCGAACGGCCCCGCCCGGCGGCGCGGGGGCGCCCGGCCCGGGCCCGGCCCGTCAGCGCGGCGCGGGGACGCCGGTGAGCGCGGTGACCACCGGGTCGACCGCGTGGAATATCTCCTCGCCGCAGTTGCGGAACATGCCGATCGGCGCCCCGTACGGGTCGTCCACCTCGTCCGACTCCGGCGTGGCGGCCAGCAGCCAGCCGCGCAGCGCGGCAGCGGCCCGGACCAGCGCGCGGGCCCGCTCGGTGACGTCGGCGCCGCGCCGGGGGTCCGGCAGGGTGCCCGGGTCTATCGTCCGCACCAGGCGGGTGAACTCCTTCAGCGTGAAGGTGCGCAGCCCCGCCTCGTGGCCCATCGAGATCACCTGGGCGCGGTGGTCCAGCGTCGCGGTGAGCACCAGGTCGGCCTCGACCACGTGCTCGTCCAGCAGCTCGCGGCCGGTGAAGCCGCCGCTGTCGGCGCCGTACTCGTCGAGCACGGTCGCGGCGTGGTCCTCCATCGGCGCGCCCTCGTGGCCCCAGGTGCCGGCGCTCTCCACCAGGATCCGGCCGGCCACCCGGGGGCTCAGCCGGGTGTCCAGCTCACGCCGGGTCAGCCGCTCGGCGATCGGCGAGCGGCAGATGTTCCCCGTGCAGACGAACAGGATCCGGAAGTGGTCCAGCGGCCTGGGGCCCACGCTCAGGTACGGCGCTATGCCCGGCCCGGCGTGCAGCGAGGCGGTGGGCGTCAACTGCCGGCCTCCAGGTCGGGGACGACCTCCCTCAGCTGCTCGACGCTGATCGCACCGGCCCGCAGCAGGACCGGGACCTTGCCGGTGACGTCCACGATCGACGAGGTGGCGGAGTCCTCGGCCGCCCCGCCGTCCAGGTAGACCGAGACCGCGTCGCCGAGCTGGGCCTGTGCCTCGTCGCAGGTCAGCGGGGAGACCCCGCCGATCCGGTTGGCGCTGGAGACGGCCAGCGGGCCGGTGTTGTTCAGCAGCTCGATGGCGACCGGGTGCAGCGGCATCCGGACCGCGACGGTGCCGCGGGTGTCGCCGAGGTCCCAGCGCAGCGACGGCTGGTGCCGGGCGACCAGGGTGAGCCCGCCGGGCCAGAAGGCGTCGACCAGCTCCCAGGCCTGCTCGGAGAAGTCGGTGACCAGGCCGTGCAGGGTGGTCGGCGAGCCGACCAGCACCGGCGAGGGCGTGTTGCGGCCGCGGCCGCGGGCGGCCATCAGCTCGCCGACCGCCTCCGGGGAGAAGGCGTCCGCACCGACCCCGTACAGGGTGTCGGTGGGCAGCACGACGAGTTCGCCGCGGCGGATGGCCGAGGCGGCCTCGCGCAGACCGGTGGCGCGGTCCCCGGCATCGGCACAGTCGTAACGGCGGCTCATCGGTGCGGTCCCCTTCCGGAGTGGCTCATGGCGTTACAGCGCAGCCTTACGCGCCGTCGTACGGTGCTCGGTGGTCACGACCCGACCCTCCGGGCCGTGGTCCTGTGCCCGACTGTTCACGACCCGACCCTCCGGGCGGTCGTGAAGCGGGGCCGGTTGTTCAGGTCGCGGTGGTCGGCGGTGTCCGTCCAGCCGTGTTCCTCGTTGAAGATCCACGGCACCTGGCCGCCCTGCTGGTCGGCATGCTCGATCACCACCGCGCCGCCCGGGCGCAGCAGTCGGGCCGCGACCCGCTCGATGCCGCGGATGGTGTCCAGGCCGTCCTCGCCGGAGAACAGCGACATCTGCGGGTCGTGGTCGCGGGCCTCCGGCGCGACGTACTCCCACTCGGTGAGCGGGATGTACGGCGGGTTGGAGATGACCAGGTCGAAGCGGCCGTCCCAGGAGCGGTCGTCCTCGAAGGCCTTGGTGGCGTCACCGGCGTGCAGGGTGACCCGGGCGCGGTCCGGGCTGGCCTCGATGTTGCGCCGGGTGTACTCCAGCGCCCCCTCGTCCAGTTCGAAGGCGTGCACGGTGGAGCGCGGCAGTTCCTGGGCCAGGGCGAGCGCGATCGCGCCGGAGCCGGAGCACAGGTCCACCACCAGCGGCTCGGCCACGTCCATGTCGCGCACCGCGTCTATCGCCCACTCGACGACCGTCTCGGTCTCCGGCCGGGGCACGAACACCCCGGGGCCGACCTCCAGTTCGAGGTAGCGGAAGAACGCCCGCCCGGTGATGTGCTGGAGCGGCTCGCGCGCCTCGCGGCGGGAGACCGCCTCCCAGTAGCGGGCGTCGAAGTCGGCGTCCTTCACCGTGTGCAGCTGGCTGCGCTTGACGCGGTGGACGTAGGCGGCGAGCTCCTCCGCGTCGAAGCGCGGCGACGGCACGCCGGCCGCGGCCAACCGCTGGGTGGCCTGGGCCACCTCGGCGAGCAGCAGGTTCATCCGTACGACCTCTTGTTTCTGCGCTCCGGCTTCGGGCGAAGCGCGGGCTGGGGCGCGCCGGTCTCAGTTCTCTTGGGCCGCGGCGGCGAGCTTGGCCGCCGCGTCCTTGTCGACGCAGGACTGGATCACCGCGTTCAGTTCGCCGTCCAGGACCTGGTCCAGGTTGTACGCCTTGAATCCGGTGCGGTGGTCCGAGATGCGGTTCTCGGGGTAGTTGTACGTGCGGATCCGCTCGGAGCGGTCGACCGTACGGACCTGGCTGCGGCGCGCGTCCGAGGCCTCCCGCTCGGCCTCCTCCTGCGCGGCGGCCAGCAGCCGCGAACGCAGGATGCGCATCGCCTGCTCCTTGTTCTGGAGCTGGCTCTTCTCGTTCTGGCAGGACGCCACGATACCGGTCGGCAGGTGGGTGATCCGGACCGCGGAGTCGGTGGTGTTGACCGACTGGCCGCCGGGGCCGGAGGAGCGGTAGACGTCGATCCGCAGGTCGTTGGCGACGATCTCGACCTCGACCTCCTCCGCCTCGGGGGTGACCAGCACGCCCGCCGCGGAGGTGTGGATGCGGCCCTGCGACTCGGTGGCGGGGACGCGCTGCACGCGGTGCACGCCGCCCTCGTACTTCAGCCGGGCCCAGACGCCCTGGCCGGGCTCGGCGTTGCCCTTGGTCTTCACGGCCACCGAGACGTCCTTGTAGCCGCCGAGGTCGGACTCGTTGGCGTCGATGATCTCGGTCTTCCAGCCGATCCGCTCCGCGTAGCGCAGGTACATCCGGAGCAGGTCGCCGGCGAACAGCGCGGACTCCTCGCCGCCCTCGCCCGCCTTGATCTCCAGGATGACGTCCTTGTCGTCACTCGGGTCGCGCGGCACCAGCAGCAGCCGCAGCTCCTCGGTGAGCTCGTCCCGGCGCGCCTCGGAGGCCTTCGCCTCGGCGATGAACTCCGGGTCCTCCGCGGCGAGTTCACGCGCGGCCTCGATGTCCTCGCCGGCCTGCCGCCACTGCCGGTAGACCCGGGTGATCGGGGTCAGCTCGGCGTACCGCTTGGCCAGCTTGCGGGCGTTGGCCTGGTCGGCGTGGACGGACGGGTCGGCCAGCCTCGTCTCGAGGTCGGCGTGCTCGACGAGGAGCTCTTCGACTGCCTCGAACATGGGGTGGCCTTCTTCCCGGTGACTCGGAAACGTGTGGGGGGTGGGGAACTCGCGGGGGGACGCGAACGGCGCCGGCCCCCAGCGCCCCCGACAACGAGTACGGGGGCACCGGGAACCGGCGCCGAGGGAGCGCTAGGCCTTCGCGCTGTGCTGCTTGCCGAAGCGGGCCTCGAAGCGGGCCACGCGGCCACCGGTGTCGAGGATCTTCTGCTTGCCGGTGTAGAACGGGTGGCACTGCGAGCAGACCTCGGCGCGGATCTCGCCACTGGTCTCGGTCGAGCGGGTGGTGAACTCGGCGCCGCAGGTGCAGGTCACGCGCGTGACCACGTACTCGGGGTGAACGTTGGGCTTCAAGGGGTTCTCCTAGGTTTCGGGAGGGTACCGGGTCGGCGGATGGGGCACCGCACGTGAACCGGGACCGACGGACCAGTCTGCCAGGACCGGCCGCATCTTCCCAAACCGGGTCGCGTTCCGGGATATTCCGGGCCCCCTCAGCGCGTGGCGGTGGCCTTCGCCCCCGGCTTCCCCGCGGTCGGCGCGGGGGCCGTGGGAGCCGCCTGGGCGGGGTTCTCCGGCTGCGCGGAGACGACCGCGGACGGGAACGGCTGGTCGGCCTTGAGCGCCGCCCAGACCTGCCCCGCCTGCGGTTGCAGCGGGACCACCCGGTTCGGGTCGCTGGGGGCCGTCTCCACCGGCAGGGTGACCATGCTCAGCTGGTCCGGGCCTATCCCCTTGAGCTCCTGGGCGAGCCCCACCAGCGAGTTCACCGAGCCGAGCGCGGAGTCGGTGGTGATGCTCCTGGTCACGGTGTCGCCGACGGACCACAGCTTGACCGGGTTGGTGAGCATCCCGCTCCCCCCGACCTGCCGCAGCAGCGACTTCACCATCTGCTTCTGGAGCTCGATCCGGCCGAGGTCGCTGCCGTCGCCGACGCCGTGCCGGGTGCGCACGAAGGCCAGCGCCTGCTCTCCGTTCAGGTGGTGCTCGCCGGGCGGCAGGTCGAGCCCGCTGTCCTTGTCGTGGATGGCCACCGTGGTGGTCACGGTGGCCCCGCCTATCGCGTCCACGACCCGGGCGAAGCCCGCGAAGTCGACCTGCAGGTAGTGGTCCATCCGCAGCCCGGTGAGCTGCTCGGTGGTCTTGACCGCGCAGGCCGCGCCGCCGCTCTCGAACGCGCTGTTGTACATCGCGCGCTTGGCGCCGGGCACCGTCCTGCCGTTCGCGTCGACGCAGTCGGGGCGGGCGACCAGGGTGTCGCGCGGGATCGAGACGACCTGGGCGCCGGAGTGGGCCTGGTTGACGTGCACCACCATCGCGGTGTCCGAGCGGGCGGTGCCGCCGGTGTCCCCGCCGGCGACCGAGCCGTTGTCGCCGACCCGCGAATCGGAGCCGAGCACCAGGATGTTGAAGGAGCCGTCGGTGGCGGCCGGCGGCCGGGCGTCGCCGAGCCGGGCGTCGATGTCGACGCTCCTGATGTTCCCGTTGAGCCTGAAGTAGGCGAAGAGGCCCGCGCCGGCGCCGAGGACGACGAGCGCGGCGAACGCGCAGGCGGCCGTCCGCAGGATTCTGCGGCGGCGACTCAGGACCCTCTTGTGCTCGGCCATACGGTCCAGGGTAAATCGGACAACATGATCCAAACGCCCCCAAGGTGTCCCGACTCTGGAACAAAGCGACCCGGACGCACGGAACCCCGGAC
>NZ_JBHVET010000085.1:0-17695 GCF_042802135.1 Kitasatospora sp. NPDC057512 | reverse complement strand
GGTCGGCGGCGTGTGCCGCGGGCCCGGCCCTCCTTCCGTCGGACGGTCGGACGGCCCTGCGGTCAGACCAGGGTCGCGAGCACCGACGGGTCGTACGGGACCGCCCCGGCCAGCCCGCCGCCGAGCGCCCGCTCCGCCCAGTCGGGGTTGGCCAGCAGCGGCCGGCCGACCGCGACCAGGTCGAACTCGTCGCGTTCCAGCCGCTCGACCAGCTCCTCGATGCCGGTGAGCCCGGCCGGCCGGGTGAAGCCGTCGGTGAACACGCCCTCGCCGTACTGGCGGTCCAGTCCGACCGAACCGACCGTCACGGCGGCCTTGCCGGTGAGCTTGCGCGCCCAGCCCGCCAGGTTGAGGTCGCTGCCCTCGAACTCGGGCAGCCAGTAGCGGCGGGTGGAGGCGTGGAAGGCGTCGACCCCCGCCTCGGCCAGCGGGGTCAGCAGCTGCTCCAGCTCCTCCGGGCTCTCCGCGATCCGGGCGTCGTAGTGGTCGACCTTCCACTGGGAGAGCCGGAAGAGGACCGGGAAGCCGGGGCTCACCGCCGCGCGGACGGCCTGCACCACCTCGGCCGCGAACCGGGCCCGGGAGGCCGGGTCGCCGCCGTAGCGGTCGGTGCGGCGGTTGGTGCCGTGCCACAGGAAGTCGTCGATCAGGTAGCCGTGCGCGCCGTGCAGTTCGACCCCGTCGAACCCGAGCCGCTCGGCGTCCGCGGCACCGCGCGCGAAGGCGGCCACGGTGTCGTCGATGTCCTGCCGGCTCATGGCCCGCCCGGCCGGGTTGCCGTCCAGGCCGATCCCGGAGGGCCCCTCGGCGGGCGGTTCGGTGCCCGGGCGCTGCACCCCGGTGTGCCACAGCTGCGGGACGATCCGGCCGCCGGCCGCGTGGACCAGCGACACCACCCGGGACCAGCCCGCCAGGGCCTCCTCGCCGTGGAAGTGGGGGACCCCGTCGTAGGCCGCGGCGGCGGGGCGGCCGATGTAGGTGCCCTCCGTGACGATCAGCCCCACCCGGTGGGCCGCACGGCGGGCGTAGTACTCCGCGACGTCCGGGCCCGGCACCCCTCCGGGGGACTTCATCCTGGTCATCGGCGCCATCACGATCCGGTTCGGGACCGTCAGGTCGCCCACGGTGAACGGCTCTCCCAAGCCCGCCATTGTTCCTCCCGAGTTCGTCTGAATTCCGGGCCGGACGCCCCGGGCGATATCCCGCCGCGCCGCGGCGGTGTTTCCGTCCGTCGTGTACCGGAGGTCCGTGCGTCGGCAATTCGACGATTATCGGGGCTATCGTTCCCGGCGTCCAGCGGCATCGGCCCGCCTTGGCGAGCGGACCGAATTCCTGCACCGCGCCAGGCGATGCACTGCATCGACACAATCTTCTTGACCTTGCCGAAGCGGGTCGCGGATAGTGGTCCGCGGTGGTTCCGCGCCGCCCTTCCGCATCGGCACCGGGTCGTGCCCGCTCATGTGCCGAAAGGCGTCTCCTCTGCCGAAACGCGTCGCGGAGCAGGTTTTCCGACCAGGGAGAGGCGGCGGCACCGGAATGGAACGGGAACTGGCGGGAAAGCGGGCGGTGGTCACCGGCGGAAGCCGCGGCATTGGCGCCGGCATCGCACGGAAGCTGCTGGAGAGCGGCGCCACCGTCGTCACCACCGCGCGCAGACCGACCGGGGACACCCCGGCCGAATCCGCCTTCGTACCGTCCGACCTCAGCACGGCGGCCGGTGTCCGGGAATTCGCCGACACCGCGCTGGAAATCCTCGGCGGCGTGGACATCGTGGTCAACAACGCCGGCGGCTGCCGGACCTTCCAGAGCGCACTGGACATCGAGAAGGACTGGCAGTACACCGTCGACATCAATTTCCTCGCCGCCGTCCGGCTCAATTCCGCACTCGTCCCCGTGATGCGTTCGGGGGGCGGCGGCGTCATCGTCCACATGTCCTCGATCGCCACCGTCTCGTCCTATCCGGTGATCCTGCACTACGCCGCCGCGAAAGCGGCCCTGGAGGTCTACCACAAAGGGCTGGCGACCGAACTGGCGCCGGACGGCATCCGGGTCGTCGCGCTTTCCCCCGGGAACGTCATGACGCCGGGCGCGGACGAGGCCCGGGACGGGATCGCCGACCACCTCGGGCTCGGGACGGACACCACGGACTGGGCCGAGGGGATCCCGCTCGGCCGGATCGGGCGCACCGAGGACATCGCCGAGGCCGTCGGGTTCCTGGTGTCCCCGCGCGCCTCCTGGATCACCGGCAGCAACCTCGTCATCGACGGCGGGCGGATCGCGGCACTGTGACCGCCCCCGGGACCGGAAGGACTGACAACATGACCGCGACGGACGACGGGCCCCGGGCCTATCCGTTCGGCCCGACGCACCGGCTCGACATCGACCCGGAGCTGGCCGCGGTCTGCGGCGAGCAGCCCGTGCTGAGGGTCCGTCTGCCGTTCGGCGGGGACGCCTGGCTGGTCAGCCGCTACGCCGACGTCCGCGCCGTGCTGGCCGACCCCCGGTTCAGCCGCGCCGAGGCGGTCGGCGACCACGTGCCCCGCACGGTCTCGGCCGGCCTCCCCCGCACCTCGATGCTGAGCATGGACCCGCCCGAGCACACCCGGCTCCGGCGCCGGGTGGCCAACCCGTTCACCCTCCGCCGGGTCGAGGCGCTGCGGCCGCGCGCCCAGGAGATCGTGGACGAGCTGCTGGACGCGATGATCGCATCGGGCTCGCCGGCCGACCTGACCAAGGCCCTGACCTGGCCGCTGCCGGTCACCATGATCTGCGAACTGCTCGGGGTGCCGCTCGCCGACCGCGACCGGTTCAACTCCTGGGTCGACGGCCTGCTGACGCTCTCCGACCCCGAGCTGTCCGCCCGCGACCGCGGGCACCTGAACGACTACCTGGCGGGCCTGGTCGCCGAACGCCGGGTCCACCCCACCGCCGACCTGCTCGGCGAACTGGCCTCCGTCGAGGGCGAGGAGAACGCGCTCACCGAGGAGGAACTGGTCGGCCTCGGGGTCAGCCTGCTGTCCGCCGGCCAGGAGGCCACCGCCAACCAGATCGGCAACTTCGTCTACACCCTGCTGACCCGCCCCGAGCTGTGGCGGGAGCTGGTCGCCGACCCCGGCCTGATCCCCGGCGCGGTGGAGGAGCTCTCCCGGGTCGTCCCGATCAGCGCCACCGCCGGGTTCACCCGGATCGCCGTCGAGGACCTGGAACTCAGCGGGCAGAAGATCCGCGCCGGCGACGCGGTGGTCGCCGAACTCGGGCTGGCCAACCGGGACCCGGAGGTCTTCGAGCAGCCCGACCGCATCGACTTCCACCGCAACGCGTCCCCGCACGTCACCTTCGGGCACGGCGTGCACCACTGCCTCGGCGCGCAGCTCGCCCGGATGGAACTGCGCACCGTGCTCGGCTCCCTGATCCGCCGGCTGCCGGATCTGCGCCTCGCCGTCCCGCCCGAGCAGATCGGCTGGCGCACCGAACGCCTCATCCGCGGGGCCGAAGCCCTGCCGGTCGCCTGGTGAGCTCCGCCACGGCCGGGGCCGGCCGCCGCCCGGCCGCCGCCCCGCCCCCGCGTCCGGTGGAAGGGCCGGGCGCGACGGGGCAGTCCGAGGCCGTCCGGGCGGCGCTCGCCGATCCGGCCATCAGCCCGGCCGAGATCATGGCGACCGTCATGGCGGCCTACCGGGACCGGCCCGCCCTCGGCGAACGCGCCCGCGACCACGCGACGGGGCGGCTGCTCCCGAGGTACGACACGATCAGCTACGGGCAGCTGTGGGCCCGCGTGCGGGCGCTCGCCGGGGCCTGGGCGCACGAGCCCGGGTACCGGCTGGCCCCGGGCGACCGGATCTGCGTCCTCGGTTTCAGCAGCACCGACCACGCCACCGTCGACCTGGCCGGCGTCCACCTGGGCCTGGTCTCCGTGCCGCTGCACGCCAGCGCGCCGCTCTCCCAGCTGGCGCCGATCGTCGCGGAGACCGGGCCGCGGGTCCTCGCCACCAGCGTCGAACGGCTGGACACCGCCGTCGCCGCGGTGCTCGGGCAGCCGTCGGTCCGCCACCTCCTGGTGTTCGACCACCACCCCACGGTCCCCGCCGAGCGCGCCGCCGTCGAGGCCGCCGCCCGGCGGCTGGCCGAGGCCGGCGGCACCGCCGCGCTCGACACGCTCACCGCCGCGGTCGGGCGCGGCGCCCTGCTGCCCGACCCCCCGCTGCACGTCCCCGCCCCGGGCGAAGACCCGCTGGCCCTGCTCCTCTACACCTCCGGCAGCACCGGCGCCCCGAAGGGGGCGATGTACCCGCAGCGCCTCGCCCGCAACGCCTGGTGGGGATTCGTCTACGGGCCCGCCGACGTGCCGTCGGTCGTCGTCCACTACATGCCGCAGAGCCACCAGGCGGGCCGGATGTCGGTCCTGGGCACGCTCGCCCGGGGCGGCCTGGGCTGCTTCACCGCCAGGAGCGACCTGTCCTCCCTGTTCGAGGACATCGCGCTGGTCCGGCCCACCGAGCTGACCATGGTCCCCCGGATCTGCGACATGCTCTTCCAGCGGTACCGCGGCGAGCTCGACCGGCGGGCCGGCCGGCCCGGCGACGTCGACGCGGCCGTCAAGGCCCACCTGCGGGAGAGCGTCCTGGGCGGGCGGGTGGCGAAGGCCTTCTGCGGGACGGCGCCGCTGTCCGCCGAGGTGGCGGAGTTCGTCGAGTCCTGCCTGGGCCTCCACCTGTACACCGGGTACGGCTCGACCGAGGCCGGCGGGGTGCTGCTCGACACCGTGGTGCAGCGCCCGCCCGTCCTCGACTACAAGCTGGTCGACGTCCCGGAGCTGGGCTGCTTCCGCACCGACCGGCCGCACCCGCGCGGCGAGCTGCTGCTCAGGACGAGCGCCGCCATCCCCGGGTACTACCGCCGGCCCGAGCTCACCGCCGCCGTCTTCGACGAGGACGGCTACTACCGCACCGGCGACATCATGGCCGAGGTCGGGCCGGACCGGCTGGTCTACGTCGGCCGCACCAAGGACGTGCTCAAGCTGTCCCAGGGCGAGTTCGTCACCGTCTCCCGGCTGGAGGGCGTCTTCCTCGGCAGCCCGCTGGTCCGGCAGGTCTTCGTGTACGGCAACAGCGAGCGCGCCCACCTGCTCGCCGTGGTGGTGCCCACGCCGGAGGCGCTCGACGGCGCCGACGGCGACCCGGCCGCGCTCAAGCCGCTGATCGACCGGGAACTGCGGCGCACCGCCCGGGAGAACGGGCTCAACCCGTACGAGGTGCCCCGGGACTTCCTGATCGAGACCGAGCCCTTCAGCCCGGCCAACGGCCTGCTCTCCGACAGCCACAAGCTGCTGCGCCCGAGGCTCCTGGAGCGCTACGGCGGGGCCCTGGAGCGCCGCTACGCCGAACTCGCCGACGAACAGGGCCGGCAGTTGCGGGAACTGCGCCGGACCGGTGCCGACCGGCCGGTCCAGGAGACCGTGAACCGGGCCGTGCGCGCCGTCCTGGGCCGGGCGGACGCCGGCGTGGACGCCGGCGCGCGGTTCACCGAGCTCGGTGGCGACTCGCTCTCCGCGCTGTCCTTCACCACCCTCCTGAAGGAGGTCCTGGACGTCGAGGTGCCGGTCGGCGTCGTCATCGGTCCGGCCACCGACCTGGCCGCAGTGGCGGCCTACGTCGAGGCCCGGCGCACCGCCCCGGGGAGCAGGCCCACGGCCGCCTCCGTGCACGGCGGCGGCGCGACCGAGGTCCGGGCCCGCGACCTCACCCCGGACCGGTTCATCGACGCCCCTACCCTGGCCGCCGCGCCGGGCCTGCCCGGCCCCGCCGAGTCCCCCCGGACCGTCCTGCTGACCGGCGCCAACGGGTTCCTCGGCCGCTTCCTCTGCCTGGAGTGGCTCCGCCGGCTGGCCCCGTCCGGCGGCCGGCTGGTCTGCCTGGTCCGGGGCCGCACGCCGGCCGACGCGGCCGAACGGCTCGCCCGGGCCTTCGGCGACGGGGGCGAGGCCTCCCGGCGGTACCGGGAACTGGCCGCCGGCACGCTGACCGTCCTCGCCGGGGACCTCGCCGAACCGCGCCTGGGCCTGGACCGGGCGGTGTGGAACGGGCTGGCCGAGTCGGTGGACCTGGTCGTCCACCCGGCCGCGCTGGTCAACCACGTGCTGCCGTACGCCGAGCTGTTCGGCCCCAACGTCGCGGGCACCGCCGAACTGGTCCGGCTGGCGCTCACCGAACGGCTCAAGCCCGTCACCTACCTGTCCACCGTGGCCGTGCGCGGCGGGGCCGGGCCGTCCGCGCTCGACGAGGACGCCGACGTCCGGGAGGCGATCCCGCGCCGCCGCCTCGGCCGCGGCTACGCCGACGGGTACGCCGCGGGCAAGTGGGCGGGCGAGGTGCTGCTGCGGGAGGCCCACGAACGGTACGGCCTGCCGGTCACCACGTTCCGGTCGGGCATGATCCTCGCGCACAGCAGGTACCCGGGACAGCTGAACGTGCCCGACGTGTTCACCCGGCTGGTCCTCAGCCTGGTGGCCACCGGGATCGCCCCGCGGTCGTTCCACCGCGACGACGCGCCCGCGCGGTACGACGGCCTCCCGGTCGACTTCCTCGCCGAGGCGGTCACCGCGCTGGGCGACCCTGGCCCGGACGGCTACCGCACCTACAACGCCTGGAACCCGCACGACGACGGCGCCTCGCTGGACACCCTCGTCGACTGGCTCGTCGAGGACGGCCACCCGATCAGGCGCATCGACGACTACGACGACTGGTTCGCCCGCTTCACGACCGCCGTCCGGGCCCTGCCGGAACGCCGGCGCACCCACTCGGTGCTGCCCCTGCTGCACGCCTTCGAGCAGCCGGGCGACGAGCGGCCCGCCCCGGCCCCGCGGTTCCGGGAGGCCGTCCGGGCGGCCGGGATCGGGCCCGACCGGGACGTGCCGCGGCTGTCCCCCGCGCTCGTCGCCAAGTACGTCACCGACCTGCGCGGCCTCGGCCTGCTCGACCGGCACCCCTCTCCTTCCCGCCCGCACTGAACGGAGAAGCCCATGGAACAGGACCTCGACGCGACGGTGGACGCCGGTCTGCGGCTGCTGGAGTCGCGCGACCTCGCCGGCTTCCGGGCCCTGTGCACCCCCGGCGCCACGGTGTGGCAGAACGACGGCGACGGCACCCAGCCGATCGACGCCCGGCTGGAGCGGATCGCCGCATTCCTCGCCACCGTCGACTCCCTGCGGTACGAGGTCGTGCGCCGGTTCCACAAGCCCGACGAGGTGCTCCAGCAGCACGTCCTGGTGCTGGAGGCGCCGGACGGCAGCCGGAACCGGGTCCACGCCACCACCTACTTCCGGTTCGAGGACGGGCTGATCGCCGAGATCGAGGAGCACCTGCAGTAGTCCCGGTTCCCTGGTTCCCTGGATCCGCGGGTCCACGGCTCCGGGGCCCCTGGATCCCTCAAGTCGCTGGTTCGTCAAGGAGGTTCGGTGACCGTCCGGGTCGTCTACGCGTCGTTCGAGTTCCAGTTCCCGCTGGGCGGCGTCCGCGTCCTGAACCAGCAGGTCGCGCTGCTGCGGGCCGCCGGCGTCGAGGCGTACCGCTGGACGCCCACACCGGGGTTCCGCTACACGTGGTTCGACGACGACGTGCCGACGCTGTCCGGGACGACCCTGGACCTCGGGCCCGAGGACGTGCTCGTGCTGCCCGAGGTCAGCGTGCTGCCGGGCCGCGACCCGGCGCCCGGCGGCCGCAAGGTCGTCTACTCGCAGGGGCACTACGTCCACTTCCTGACCTGCCCCGCCCCCGGCCCGTACCCGGGCTGGTCGGCCCGGCCGGCCCTGTGGACGGTCTCGAAGGCGGGCGCCGCCATGCTCCGCCGCGCCCTGCCCGGGTTCGAACCGCACCTGGTGCCGAACACCGTCGACACCGGATTGTTCCGGCCGGCGTCGACCGGGCGGGTCCGGCGCATCGCGTGGATGTCCCGCAAGCGCCCCGTCGAGAGCACGCTGCTCCACCGCCTGCTCCACGCCGACCCGCGGTCCAGGGGCGTCGAGCTGTACGACATCCACGCGGTTCCGCACGAGGAGGTCGCCCGCGTGCTGTCGGACACCTCGGTGTTCATCGCGCTGGGAGCGCCCGAGGGCGAGGGCTTCGGACTGCCGCCGGCCGAGGCGATGGCCAGCGGCTGCCTGGTGACCGGTTACGCCGGCGGCGGCGGAGCGGAACTGTTCGACTCGCCGTCCGCGTGGCGGATTCCGGAGCTCGAAACGGACCGGCTGGCGGACCGGGCCCTCGAACTGCTCGACCTGCCCGGCCAGGACGAGGTGCGGCGGGCGGGCCGCCGCTGGGTCTCCGAGCGGTACACCACCGAGGCCGCGGTCGAGGCGCTGCTCGACGGCCTCCGCAAGGCGCGCGCCCTGCCCGGCGGCGCGGCCACGGCCACCCATCCGGCCGCCTGGATGGAGGAGTTGCTGAGGCACTTCCCGATCCCGCCGGAGGCGTACGGCCGGGTGGAACCACCGACCGTCTAGCACCCGCCGCCCTTCGGCGCATCGACCACCCCGGATGGAAATGGGGATTACCCCCCGGTTATCGTGGGCACCAGTGCGAATCGGGGACCCCTCCCCGCTTCCTTCGGACCGAGGTGCGTGCACATGACCCGGAATCAGAGCCCTGGGCGGGGGCAGCGGGCCGCCGACTGGGCGGACGGCCGGCTGGGGATCTACTCCCTGGCCAGGGCCAACCTGCGGAAGATCTTCCCGGACCACTGGTCCTTCATGCTGGGCGAGATCTGCCTCTACACCTTTCTGATCATCATCCTGACCGGTGTCTGGCTGACACTGTTCTTCAAGCCCAGCATGGGCGAGGTGGTCTACGCCGGCTCGTACGTGCCGCTCAAGGGCGTCCCGATGTCGGAGGCCTACGCCTCCACCGTGGACATCAGCTTCGAGGTGCGCGGCGGCCTGCTGATCCGGCAGATCCACCACTGGGCGGCGATCGTCTTCGTCGCCGCCATGTTCGTCCACATGATGCGGGTGTTCTTCACCGGCGCCTTCCGCAAGCCGCGCGAGATCAACTGGGTCTTCGGCTTCCTGCTGCTCTTCCTCGGCATGCTGGACGGCTTCTTCGGCTACTCCCTGCCCGACGACCTGCTCTCCGGCACCGGCATCCGGTTCATCGAGGGCTCGATCCTCGCCGTACCGCTGGTCGGCACCTACATCCAGATGTTCCTGTTCGGCGGGGAGTTCCCCGGCCACGACATCGTGCCGCGGTTCTTCACCATCCACGTGCTGCTGATCCCGGGCATCATGCTCGGCCTGCTGGTGGCCCACCTGATCCTGGTCTTCTACCACAAGCACACCCAGTGGGCGGGCCCCGGAAAGACCGAGAAGAACGTCGTCGGCATGCCGCTGATGCCGGTCTACATGGCCAAGGCCGGCGGGTTCTTCTTCCTCGTTTTCGGCATCGTCGCGCTGGTCGCCGCGATCGCGACCGTCAACCCGATCTGGGCGTACGGCCCGTACCGCCCCGACCAGGTCTCCACCGACGCCCAGCCCGACTGGTACATGGGCTTCGCCGAGGGCCTGATCCGGATCATGCCCGGCTGGGAGATCGGGCTGTGGGGACACACCCTCAACCTCGGGGTGCTCATCCCGTTCGCGCTGTTCCCGCTCGTCCTGGGCGCCATCGCCGTCTACCCGTTCATCGAGGGCTGGCTGACCGACGACAAGCGGGAGCACCACCTGCTCGACCGGCCGCGCAACGCGCCCGTCCGCACCGCGCTCGGCGCCGCCTGGATCAGCCTCTACCTGGTCGCCCTGGCGGCCGGCGGCAACGACCTGATCGCCACCCACCTGCACCTGTCGCTCAACTCCATCACGTACGCCGCCCGCGTCGGCTTCTTCGCCGTCCCGGTCGCCGTCTTCGTCATCACCAAGCGCTGGTGCCTCGGCCTCCAGCGCCGCGACAGGGAGAAGGTGCTGCACGGCCGCGAGACGGGCGTCATCAAGCGCCTGCCGCACGGCGAGTTCACCGAGGCGCACGCCCGGCTCACCCCGCGGGAACTGCACCTGCTCACGGCGCACGAACAGCCCCGCCCCCTCGAACTGCCCGCCCCGGTGGACGAGAATGGAGTGGCCCGCCCGGTGGGGGTGCTCACCCGCACCCGGACCCGGCTCTCCCGCGGGTTCCACGGCGAGGGCGGCCAGATCCCCAAGCCCACCGCCGAGGAGTTCCACGAGATCACCGAGGGCCACGGGCACTGACCCGCGCCCCCCGATGGCACAGGGAGGACAGGTGCACGACCGAACCGACCGAAGCGACCGAAGCGACCGAAGCGACCAAGCCGACCGGACCGACCGGATCGCCGACAGCAGGTACCTCCTGCTCACCACCTTCGGCGAGGACGGCAGCCGGATGGAGTCGCAGCTCTGGGTGGTGCAGGACGGCACGGCCCTCGGGGTCTGGACCCCGGCCCACTCCGGCGAGGCCGAACGGATCCGCCGCCACCCCCGGGTGCTGATCGGCCCCTGCGACGCCCACGGGCGCCCCACCGGCCGCCGGGTCCCGGCCCGGGCCCGGCTCTGCGACGCCGACGACACCGCCCGCTACCGCACCTCACTGATCAACAAGTACGGCCTGACGGCGCTGATCGCGCTCGCCCGCAGCCGGTTCCGGGTGGGGCTGGCCGGGACGGTCGGCATCCGGATCACGCTGAACGAACTCGAACAGCGACTGGTCGGGCCGGAGTGGCTACCGCCGGCCACCTACTGCGTCAACTGACGGATCGTCCCGTCCGATCGTCAACCTCCGTCGAGTGCCGGGGCCTTGAGAAGGTCCGCCCCGGCACTCGGCGCTTTCCCGGCACCTGGACGCGACGCGTGGCAGCGGGCCGGAGGTCACGACAGTGGGTGGGGCCGGAGGTCACCACAGCGGGTGAGGCCGGAGGTCACGACAGCGGGTGGGTCGGGACCGGACTGACCTCCTGGATCTCGGCGTGGGCCTTGGTGAGCAGCTGCGAGGCGAGCTCGTTGAGCGCGCGGGCCCCCGCGATCTCCTCGCCGACCCTCAGCTGCTCCGGGTCGGAGGGGTGGCGGCTGCTGTAGCCGTGGGCGCGCAGTTCGCTCCCGTCGCGCAGCCGCAGCAGTGCGGCGGCGCTGGTCCGCGGCCCCTCTTCGCGGAACTCCATCTCGATGTGCCAACCGACCAGAGTCTGCATGGCGGATCACCTCCATCGGTTACCCCTCCAGAGTGCGCCGCACCCACCGTGAACACCAGGCCAGCCGGGCGGGGCGGTACCGGGGGCGGCACCGGCACCGAGTTGAACGTGTTCAACTCCGCCGCGTAGAGTCGGTGGCGCAAGCTATTTGAACGCGTTCAAGGGGGTGTGTCCACGATGGCCGCGTCCGCGCTGGCTGTGACCACGACGGCCGTGTCCGCGATGGGCCCGGGCACCACGGAACTGGTCGACCTGCTGGTCCTACTCGGCATGGGCGCCGTCGTGCCGCTCGGCCTCGCCCTGGTCGACGAGCCCGGCCTCGCCCGGGTCCGCCGGCTCTGGCCGCTCGCCGCCGTCCCCGGCGCGCTCTCGCTCTGGCTGCCCCGCGGCGGCGGCCTCGCCACCGGCTGCGCCCTGCTCTACGCGCTCGGCACCCTGGCCGTCGCCCTGCACGCCCCCCTGCGGCTGGCCCGCACCCGCTCGCTCGCCCCCGCCGAGGTCGCGGTGCTCACCGCGCTCGCCGCGCCCTCGGTCGCCGGGGTCGCCCTGGTCGCCGAGCGCTCCGGCTACCCGCTGTTCGGCTTCGAACCGCACATCCTGGCGCTCACCGTCCCACACTTCCACTACGCCGGGTTCACCGCCGCCCTGGTCGCCGGGCTGGTCTGCCGCGCCGCCCGCCCGGGCTCCGCCCCGGCCCGCTGCGCGGCACTCAGCGTCCCGGCGGGCACCCTGCTGGTGCTGGCCGGGTACTTCCTCGGCAACTGGTGGCAGTTCGCCGGGGCCGCCGTCCTGACCACCGGAATGTGGCTGGTCGGCCTGGTCACCTGGCGCGACCTGCGCCCCCGCGGCGGCGACCGGACCACCGCCCGGCTGCTCGCCGCCTCCTCGGCCGTCCTCGCGCTCACCATGCTGCTCGCCCTGTGGTGGGCACTCGGCCGGGCCGCCGGACTCCCCCACCCCACCCTGACCTGGATGGCCGCCACCCACGGCGTCGGCAACGCGCTCGGCTTCGCCCTCTGCGCGCTGCTCGCCTGGCGCCGGATCACCGCGGACCGGACCGCAGCGGCCCGGATCGACGCGGCCCGGACCGACACGACGGAGACCGCCCGATGAACGACTACAGCTACCCCGAGCAGGGCGCCAGCCGCACCGGCCGACTGCCCACCGGCTACAACCACCTGCGGCACAGCGCCCTCATCGGCCACGGCCGCCCCGCCCTGGAGGCCGCCGGCGCCGCCCTGCTCGACTGGCGGATGCACCGGCTCGCGGGCGTCCGGATCGACGCGACGGCCGACCGCGCCGCCCCCGGCGTCGCCGTGCACTGCGCCATCGGCCTCGGCCCCCTGCGGGCCGGCGCCCCCAACCGGGTCCTGGCCGCGACCGACGGCCCGGACCGGTACGGCTTCACCTACGGCACCAGGACCGGCCACCTGGCCCAGGGCGAGGAGACCTTCCTGGTCGAACTCACCCCCGACGGCGAAGTCCGGTTCTCCGTCACCGCCTTCAGCCGCCCGGTCGCCTGGTACGCCCGCCTCGCCGGCCCACTCCTCCCCCTCGCCCAACGCGCCTTCGCCCACCACTGCGGACGCGTCCTCACCCGCATCGCGGCCCAGGCCGCCTGAACAGCGCCCCACCACCAACCACCCGATCCCCCTGGCACACCCCCGCTCGCCAACCCCCAGCCCCCACACACCCACATCCCGGCACAGACCACCTGGAGGGGCAGCTCGCCACCACCGTCATCAACCAACCCACCCGACGCTGCGGGCCCACACCCACCCCCATCGCGGCGCAGACCGCCTGAGCGCTGGCGGAGTGGCCGCCCGAGCGCCTCGCGAAGGCCGGTCGGATGGCGAGCCGGTCGAGCGGCAACCGCCCGACGGCATCCGACGCCGCAGGCCCGCACTCACCCACATCGCGGCGCGGACCGCCCAGGCGATGGCGGAGTGGCCGCCCGAGCGCCTCGCGAAGGCCAGTCGGATGGCGAGCTGGTCGAGCGGCAATCGCCCGACGACAAAGGCCAGTCGGGAGAAGCTCTGCCCGAAACTGAAGGCCCGCAACCGACCCCCGTCCCGGCACAGGCCGGCCGAGCGACGGCGGCAGGCGTCGGCTTGATGGCAGGGCCAGCCGAGCCATGGTGAAGGCCAGTCGGGCGACTGCCGCCGGGCAGCGGAGGCCGGTCGGTTGGGGCGTGCTTGTTCGGACAGCGGAGGTCGGTTGCGGCAGCGCTCCGCCCGACACGGCCGGCCCACACTCACCCACATCGCGGCGCAGACCGCCTGAGCGCTGGCGGAAGCCGGTCGGAGGGCGGGCCGGCTGGACGGCGGCGGTGAGATGGGCGGCCGCGGCCGAGCAGGTGGCGGCGGAGGCCGATTGGGCCTCCGGGCCCGTCGGGCGGGGCGGGCTCGGCCGCGGGGCGGGGATCGACTGGGCGGGGGCGGGGGCGTAAAACCGCTGGTCGGGGCGGTGGTGTGTTCGGGATGATCGGCGGATGACGTCGATGCGACCGGTCCTGGAGATCTTCGCCCCCGACGGCTTCACGCTCTGGCCGACGGCCGAGCTCGGGCCGTACGGCGATCTCACGCTGGACGGGCGGTTGACGTCGGACGAGGTGGGCACGGCGGTGTGGCGGCTGGCGGACTGCAACGACGTCGAGCCCGACCCCGGGCAGGCCGAGGGGCGCGGCCCCCGGCCGGCGGACCCGTTGGGCGCCTTCCTGCACGGGCTGTCGAGCGAGCCACACCCCTACGCCCCCGGCGGGCTGGTGGTGACCGACTCCGCCACCGGAGCCGTCTTCAGGCCGGGCTGCTGCAACGGGCTGGAGGACTGGCGCGAGTGGCTGGACGTCACGGACGGGCCCGGCACCGCCTGGTTCGGCCACGACCCCGACGCCCGGGCCGAGTGCGTCGGCCGGGTGGTCCGGCTGACCCAGGACAGCGAGAACCCGGACAGCCCGGTGGTCGAGCTGCCGGTGGACGAGCTGCGCCGGCTGCTCGCCGGGGCCGAGCGGGACCTGCGCGACTTCCTCGCGCTCGCGGCGGGCTGGGCCGAGCGGCAGCTGCCCGGGCACGCCGCCGCCGTCACCGCCGCGCTCGCCCGAGCCCTGGACCTGAACCTGGAGCCACCGTCATGACCAGCTTCCACACCCACCGGGCCCGGGTGCACGACGCCTCGCTCCCGCTGTACCGGCGGCACAGCGCGCTGCGCACCTGCCTGACCCTTTTCGCCCCGTACGGCCTGCGGGCGACGTACCACCACCTCACCGTCAGCGCCCGGATGCCGCGCCTCCTGGAGGCCGACCCGGACGCCCTGGTCCGCGCGGTGGACGAGTTGCACGAGGCGCGCGAGCTGTGGCGGGCCAGGGCCGAGGAGTACGCGGAGCGGCGCCGGGCGCAGAAGCGGGCCGGGCGGCGGCTGCCCCCGGAGACGGCCTGGTGGCACGTGCGCTGGTGGGGTTCGCCGAACGCGGCCTGGGAGCACGACCCGTTCCTGCACCCGCCGTTGCGGCTGCCCGACTACGTCCGGCGGCAGAACGCGCTGCTGGACGGCGTCGTGCTGCCCGGCTGTCCGGCCTGCGGGGAGCAGGGCCCACCGGTGCCGCTCCCGACCGGCCCCGGCCCCGGCGACGGCGACGGTCACAGCCGCGGCCGGGCCGAGCTGTGCCGCTGCTGCGCGCGGGTGCTGACGCCCTGCGGCTGCGGGCAGTGGCACAGCTTCGAGCCGCCGCTGCGGACCGGCTGGAGCCGGCTCTGGGGCCGGGAGCACATGACCGGCGGCGGCGAGCCGAGCCCGCACTGGCCGGGCGTCCGGGGCACGGCCCGGGTGGAGCGGCTGGAGTCGTACACGATCCGCTGGGGTTCAGGGCTGGTGTACGGGGATCGCGACCAGTAGCGCGCCGCCGTCCTGGACGCGGACCTCGAAGTGGTCGATGTCCGCCAGTCGGAAGGCCGCGCCGCCGGTGGTGCGTACGGTGCCGTCGCCGCTCCCGCCGCCGCTCCCGTAGCCGCCCGCCGGGACGGACCAGGTGGTGACCGTCTGCTGCTCGCCGGTGTGCGAGACGGCGACCAGGCTACAGGTCAACGGGCCGTGGACGCCGGAGAGTTGCAGGCTGACCTGGGTTCCCCAGGCGGTGCCGTCCAGGCCGACCGTCGCGTGCGCGCCGGTGCCCGGGTCGGTGGCGCTGAACTGCTCGGCCACCGCGACCACCGCCGGGGTGTTGTCGGCGGTGAGCACCGCGGCGGTGACGGCGGGGCCGGCCGCCACCATCGCGGTGGCGGCCAGGGCCAGCACCAGCCGCCGCACCCGGCCCCGCCGCCGGGTGGCACCGACCTCGGCGACCAGCCGGTCCAGCAGCCGGGGGTCCGGCTGTGGAGCGGGACCGGCCGGGTCCGCCCCGGCCGCCCGCGCGGTGGCCGCGTACTCGGCCAACAGCGGCTCCATGGGCCCGAGTTGGGCCACCTGTTCGGCGCACTGCGGGCAGTCGGCGAGGTGCCGCTCGAAGGCGGCGCGCTCGGCGGGTTCCAGCAGTCCGAGGAGGTACGCGCCGGCGTCGACGTGCACCGGGCCGCCGGGGCCGGGGTCGGGGTCGCGGCCGGGGCCGGGGCCGGGGTCGGGGTCGCGGCCGGGGCCGGGGCCGGGGTCGGGGTCGCGGCCGGGGCCGGGGCCGGGGCCGGGGTCGGGGTGCCTGGTCACGATGTCACTCCCCGTTCCTCCAGCGCGAGCCTGAGCGAGCGCAGCGCGTAGAACACCCGCGAGCGCACCGTCCCGGCCGGGATGCCGAGTTCGGCGGCCGCCTCGTTGGCCGTACGGCCCTTCAGGTAGGTCTCGACGATGATCTCCCGGTGCACGGGCGAGAGGTCGCCGAGCGCGTCCGCGACGGTCATCATCCGCAGCGCCCGGTCGATCTCGTCCTCGGCGGGCAGCTGCTCCAGCGCCGAGGCGTCCACCTCGCGCGGCCGGGCCATGGCGCCGCGGTGGCCGTCGATCACGATCCGCCGCGCGACGGTGACCAGCCAGGGCCGCAGCGAACCGGCCTCCGGGTCGAGCCGGTGGATGTTGCGCCAGGCGCGGAGCAGGGTCTCCTGCACGACGTCCTCGGCCCGCTGGCGGTCCCCGGCGACCAGGTGGAGCACGAACCCGAACAGCGGACCGGCATGCTCCCGGTACAGGGCGCGCATCAGGTCCTCGTCCGGCGCCCCCGTGTCGTGGCCGCCGGTGCGGCCGACGGGGTGCTCCTCGGTCACCACTTCATCGTTGCGCACCCGGTCCTCCTGGGCGAGGGCGGTCGGAGCCGGTCATCGGAACCGGTCAGTAGCCCGGGGTGCTCGGCATCGGGTTTCCGGGCGTCTGGTTGCCGGGCGCCGGGGTGCCGGGCGCCGGGCCGGAGTTCGCGGCGCCCGCCCTGCCGCCGGTCGGGGTCAGCGCGAACCAGGTGCCCGCCACGCCCTGGCCCTTGGTGTCGCCGGGCTTGGTGTCCGGCGAGTAGCGGTAGGCCGGCCAGCCGTTCAGGGTGACCTGCCTGGTGCCGTCGTCGCGGGTGACGGTGCCGACCAGCTTGCTGTCGATGCCCTTCACCGTGACGTTGCCGTCGGCGTGCTCGGGCGGCCAGATGACGGCGCAGCTGCCGTTGCAGTAGGACTCCGGCGGACTGTTCCGGTCCTGGTCGAAGCGGTAGAGCGTGAAGCCGGCGCTGTCGGTGACGATCGTGCCCAGCTTCGGGTCCTGGGCGGTCCGCAGGGTGACGGCCGCCGGGGTGCTCGGACTGCTCGGGCTGCTCGACGGACCGGAGGATCCGCCGGACGATCCGCAGCCGGCGATCAGGGCGGCCGCCGCGATGCCGGACGCGGTCAGCGCGAGCGTCCGCCGGGTGCGGAGTGTGCTGCGCATGGGGTACCTCCCTCGGGGGGAAGGGGTCGGAACGGACCGGACACCCTTCCGTACGGGCGGCGGCCGCCGGTTGCTCACTCCCGGGCACCCGGGGCACCGGGGACCGCCGTCGCACAGCCGCCGCGACACCCGGCGGAATACCCCGTCGACCGGGACGGTTGTGGCGGGCACATGGCCTGAACCGCCACCTCCGGAAGGGAAGGAATCACGAGATGAGCAACACGGTCGAGCTGACCAGGGAGAACTTCGACGAGATCGTCCCGGGCCCGGAGGGCAAGGACTTCGTCTTCATCGACTTCTGGGCCGGGTGGTGCGGGCCGTGCCGCCAGTTCGCCCCGGTGTACGAGAAGGCCGCCGAGCGCCACTCGGACCTGGTCTTCGCCAAGGTGGACACCGAGGCGCAGCAGGAGCTGGCGGCCGCGTTCGACATCCAGTCGATCCCGACGCTCGCGATCATCCGCGAGGGCGTGCTCGTCTTCTCGCAGCCCGGAGCGCTGCCGGAGGCGGTGTTCGAGGACCTGATCGGCCAGGCCCGTGAGCTGGACATGACCGAGGTGAAGCGCAAGGTCGCCGAGGAGCAGGCGGCCGGCGGCCAGGCCTGATCCGGACGTCCGAGGGCCCGGGG
>NZ_JBHVET010000084.1:0-17705 GCF_042802135.1 Kitasatospora sp. NPDC057512 | reverse complement strand
AGCCTCCCCCAGGAGCCGTTGCTCAGTGCGGAGGTGGCCCGGTACCAGGCGGCGAGCCCGGAGGCGGCCGCGATCCAGCCGCCGGTCTTGGCCAGACCGCCGTAGCCGCCGAAGCTGGCGACGGCGGAGAGCACCAGGGAGACCGTCAGCAGGCCGTAGACGGCGCGGCCGAGCAGGCCGGTGCCCCAGCTCGCGGCGGTCAGGGTGAGGCCGAGCAGGGCCCACAGCAGCAGGAAGAGACCGGCGGCGTTCTTGCCGGCTCCGCCGGCCGCGGACCAGGCCGCCCAGAAGGCGCCGAGGCTGGTGAAGGCGGTTCCGGTGAAGCCCTCGCCGCCGCGGAGCTGCCAGAGGCCCGCGACGAAGAGGGTGACGCCGCCAAGGAGGAGGGCGAGGTTGGCCGCGTTCCCGACTCCGGCGCCGTGCAGGACGCCGGTGGAGAGCAGGCCGTAGGCGAGCAGTGTGAGACCGAGTGCGAGGTAGCCGAGGTTACCCGCGTCGGCTCCGGTGGAGTGGGCGTTCGTTGCCCCGGTAGCTTCGTTGCTCACCGGAGGCTCCTTTCACTCTGGGCGCGCGCAGGGCGCAGTGACGCTGTGGTGTCGTCCGGAGGAGTGGAGAGAGGGGTGGCGAGAGGTGTGGGGATGAGGGCCGCGCGCGACCGCGCCGAGGGCGCACGGCTGTGAGCGTGCGCGGCTGCGGTCGAAGGTGATGGGCCGGCGGACGTGGTGGGCCGGCGGGGAGCCGCCGGTCACGTCCCGGCCGGGGGATTCCCCGGTGGGATCGGTCTACCCGACCGAACGCGCTTGTACCATTGTGAATATAACAATTTGTGACTGCGTCAGCGGATGGCCGCTCACACCTGACGTCGGGTGGGCACCCGCAGCGTCAGGATCGCCATGTCGTCGGACGGCGGCTCCGGGGCGAAGCGCTCGACCGCGCGCTGCACCCGCGCCGCGACCGCTCCGGCCGTCAGGCCGGTGCAGCCGGTGAGCACCTCGGCGAGGCCGTCGTCGCCCAGCATCCGCCGGCCCTCGCGGCGTTCGGTGACCCCGTCGGTGACGCAGAGCAGGACCTCGCCGGGCGCGAGCACCAGGCGCTCGGCGGTGAGGTCGAGGTCGTCCATCACACCGAGCAGCGGCTGCGGGGTGGCGGCGCGGTCGACCTGGCCGTCGGTGCGCAGTCTCAGCGGCAGCGGATGGCCGGCGCAGACCAGGGAGAGTTCGGTGCTGCCGTCCGGAAGGGGCGTCAGCTCGCCGTAGAGCAGGGTGAGGAAGCGGCTGCGCGAACCCTCGTCCAGGATGGCCGCGTTGAGCCGGCGCAGCACCTGCGGGGCGTCCAGACCCTCGCGGGCGAGCAGCCGCAGTGAGTGCCGGGCCAGGCCGGTGACCGAGGCGGCCTCGGGGCCGGTGCCGCAGACGTCGCCGATGGCGAAGCCGTAGGTGCCCTCGCGGATGGTGAACAGGTCGTAGAAGTCGCCGCCGACCTCGTTGCCCTCGCCGGCCGCCTGGTAGTAGACGTCCACCTCGACGCCGGGGATCTCCGGCAGGTCCGGCGGGAGCAGGCTGCGCTGGAGGGCCTGACTGGTGGCGGTGCGCTCGGAGTAGAGGCGGGAGTTGTCCAGGGCGAGGGCGGCCCGGCGGGAGAGGTCCTCGGCGAGTTCGAGGATCTCCTGGCGGAACCGGACGCCGGCCGGGACGCCGAGCACCAGCAGGCCGATGACGCGGTTGCGGGCGGTCAGCGCGAGGACGACGGTCTCGCCGAGCAGTCCGGCGAGGTCCGGGCCGTCGGTGAGGCCGCCGGCCTCGGCGGTGTCGGCGGGGGCCGTCCAGAACCGGACGCCGTGGGAGGGGCCGGCCTCCGGGACGGGGGTCTTGTCGAGCAGGGCGCGCAGCGGGTCGATGCGGTCCTCGTCCTCGTGCAGGACGAAGGCGAGCCGGGCCGGGGAGGCGTGGTCGGCGGTGGTGTAGACGGCGCACCAGGAGGCGAGGGTGGGGACGGCCATCTGGGCCATCAGCGCGAGGGTCTGCTCGTGTTCGAGGGTGCCTGCCAGCAGGTCGGAGGCCTCGACCAGGAAGGAGAGCGAGCCGCGGCGCAGCTGTTCGAGCTCGGTCAGCCGGGTGCTCTCGACGGCGAGGGCGACCCGGTCGGCGGCGAACTGGAGGCGCAGCGCGTCCTCGTTGTCGTAGCGGCCGGGCACGGCGGCGGCGATGCCGAGCGAGCCGATCAGCCGGCCCTCGACCTTGAGCGGGACGGTGATCAGGGAGCGCATGCCGCTGTCGGAGAGCAGCGGCAGGCCGGTGGGCCGGGTGGAGAGGTCCTCGTGGACGGAGGGCAGCCGGGCGGAGTCGTAGCGGTTGCCGGTGCCGACCGGGAAGCGGGCGTGCCGGCGGTGGCCGGAGGTGAGGCCGGTGGCGGCGCGGACCTCGAACTCGGCCTCGTCGTCGGTGGTGAGCAGCAGGTACGCGGCGTCGCCGTCGAGCAGGTCGCGGGCGCGTTCGACGGTGCGCTGCAGCAGGGTGTCGAGGTCGTCGGTGGCGACCGGGCCGGCCAGCAGGTCGAGCCGGGGGCCGGCCGGGTCGGGGCGCTCGCCGGGCAGGGCGCGGGCGGGGGAGCGCAGCACCGCGCGGTCGGGTTCGAGGACGAGCAGGCAGAGGGTGGAGGGGACGCCCTCGGTGTCGCGCAGCCGGACCTGGACGCCGTACACCTCGACCTCGCGGCCGTCCTGGCGGCGGACGCCGTAGCCGCCCTCCCAGCGGGCCATCCGCAGGGTGTCGGTCAGGCCGAGGCCGCGGGCGGGGGCCTGCGGCCAGACCGCGAGGTCGGCCCAGGGGCGGCCGAGGACGGTGGCGGCGGGGTGCTGGAAGAGCGCCTCGGCGTCCGGGTTCCAGGCCAGCACCCGGCCGTCCTCGTCGAGTTGGACGACGGCGACGTGCACCGGGCCCGGGCCGCTGGGCAGGTCGCTGCCGGGGGTCGCGGGAACGGCGTAGCGAGTGCCGGACACGTGTACGGGCAGGGCGAGGCGGAACCAGACGGTCTTGCGGCCGGCCGCGTACTCGACGCCCCACCGCTCGGCGAGGGCGGAGCACATCAGCAGGCCTCGGCCGCCCTCGCCGTCCGGGTCGGCGTAGCGGTCGGAGTCGACGACCGGACCGTCGCCGAGCGAGGGCAGGCCGCGTTCGGGGTGGTGGTCGGTGACCTCGATCCGGACGCTCTCCTCCTCGCGCAGGCAACAGACCTCGGCGGCGGTGCCGGCGTGCACGACGGCGTTGGTGACGAGCTCGCTGACCAGCACGACCGCGTCGTCGACGACCTCGGGCAGCCCCCAGCCGAGCAGCGCGTCCCGGACGAAGCCCCGTGCGGCGGCCGCGGACCGGCCGTCGGGGTCGAAGGTGGCGGCTGCGCGCGCGGTGACCACGTTGCCACTTCTCCTCTGCTGCTCTTGCCCTGGCTGTCCGGGGGTGCGGCGCCGACTCCCCGTGCGCGCCGTCGGGGTGAGCGGCGGCGCTGGGTCGGGTCGTGGCCCGGTGCAGCGCTCCACCCTACTTTCCGCTTGGTTCCCCGTGGGGGTGGGGAGTCGAAACTGGCACCAGAGGGTGATTCTGCCCACCTGTTTCGGACGGTGCGGTACGAACCGAGCGCAACCGGCCGTGCACCCGGTGCCGGTGCTGCCAGACTGGGGGGTCCGCGACGGCCGGTGGGAGCAGTACGGTCGTCGAGGTGCCGGCGCGCCGAGGGCCGCCGGTACGCAGCCCGACCGGGCCGGTGCCCGGGTGCGTGCCGCACCGGCACGGGTCGGTCACCGGACAGTTCACGATGTGGGAGGGGCCCGTTGAGTTCGGCCACCAAGGACGCAACCGGAACGACGCCGCCCGCCCCGCGCGGTGGGCGCCCCGGGGCCGCGCCGCGGAACGCGGCCGGTCGGCGGGTGAGTCACAACCGTGGCGCGGAGCCCGCCGAGCTGCGCAAGCTGCTGTCGGCGCTGACCGCGATGCGGGACGGCAACTTCCGCCGCCGGCTGACCGTCCCCGGGGACGGGCCGCTGGCCGAGATCGCCGCGGTCTTCAACGAGGTCGCCGAGCGCAACCAGCACCTGACCGGTGAGCTGGCGAGGGTCCGCCGGGCGGTGGGCCGCGAGGGCCGGCTGAACGAGCGGCTGGAGACCGGCGCGGGCGAGGGCGCCTGGATGGCGGCGGTCGACAACTGCAACGCGCTGATCGACGACCTGGCCCGCCCGATGGCCGAGGTGGGCCGGGTGCTCACCTCGATCGCCGAGGGCGACCTGGACCAGAAGATGGAGCTGCGCTCGCTGCACAGCAACGGGGTGAGCCACCCGCTGCGCGGCGAGTACCTGAAGATCGGGCGGACCGTCAACGGGCTGGTGGACCAGCTCTCCGAGTTCACCGACGAGGTGACCCGGGTGGCCCGCGAGGTGGGTACCGAGGGCAAGCTCGGCGGCCAGGCCAAGGTCCGCAGCGTGTCCGGCAGTTGGAAGGACCTGGCAGACTCGGTCAACACCATGGCGGGCCGGCTGACCGCCCAGGTCCGCAACATCGCCCAGGTGACCACGGCGGTCGCCAAGGGCGACCTGTCCCGCAAGGTCACCGTCGAGGTGGCCGGCGAGATGCTGGAGCTGAAGAACACCGTCAACACGATGGTGGACCAGCTGAACGGGTTCGCCGCGCAGGTCACCGGGGTGGCCAGGGACGTGGGGACGGAGGGCCGGCTCGGCGGTCAGGCCCAGGTGCCCGGCGTGGCCGGGGTCTGGCGGGACCTGACCGACTCGGTGAACTTCATGGCCGACAACCTGACCGGCCAGGTGCGCAACATCGCCCAGGTGACCACGGCGGTGGCGCGCGGGGACCTCTCGCAGAAGATCGAGGTGGACGCGCGCGGCGAGATGCTGGAGCTGAAGAACACCATCAACACGATGGTCGACCAGCTCTCCGGCTTCGCCGAGCAGGTGACCAGGGTGGCCCGCCAGGTGGGCACCGAGGGGCGGCTCGGCGGCCAGGCCCAGGTGCCCGGGGCGGCCGGGGTGTGGCGGGACCTGACCGACAACGTCAACTTCATGGCGAACAACCTCACCGATCAGGTGCGCAACATCGCCCAGGTGACGACCGCGGTCGCCAAGGGCGACCTGTCGCAGAAGATCCAGGTGGACGCGCGCGGGGAGATCCTGGAGCTGAAGAACACCATCAACACGATGGTGGACCAGCTGGGCGCCTTCGCGGACGAGGTCACCCGGGTCGCCCGGGACGTCGGCACCGAGGGCATCCTCGGCGGCCAGGCCAGCGTGCCCGGCGTGGCCGGCATCTGGAAGGACCTGACCAACTCCGTCAACCTGATGGCCAACAACCTGACCAGTCAGGTCCGGAACATCGCCGAGGTGACCACGGCGGTGGCGCGCGGCGACGTCTCCAAGAAGATCACCGTCGACGCCCGGGGCGAGATCCTGGAGCTGGTGACGACCGTCAACACCATGGTCGACCAGCTGTCGGCATTCGCCGACGAGGTGACCCGGGTGGCCCGCGAGGTGGGCACCGAGGGCATCCTGGGCGGCCAGGCCAGGGTGCGCGGGGTGTCGGGCATCTGGAAGGACCTGACCGACAACGTCAACTTCATGGCGTCGAACCTGACCGGACAGGTGCGCAACATCGCCGAGGTCGCCGGTGCGGTGGCCCGCGGCGACCTCTCCAAGAAGATCGCGATCGACGCGCAGGGCGAGGTGGCGGCGCTCGCCGCGACCCTCAACACCATGGTCGACCAGCTGTCCTCCTTCGCGGTGGAGGTCACCCGGGTCGCCCGCGAGGTCGGCACCGACGGCACCCTGGGCGGCCAGGCCAGCGTGCCGGGCGTGGCCGGCATCTGGAAGGACCTGACCGACAACGTCAACCTGATGGCCAACAACCTCACCGGCCAGGTGCGGAACATCGCGCTGGTGATCACCGCGGTGGCCCGCGGCGACCTCTCGCAGAAGATCGACGTCGACGCGCGCGGCGAGATCCTCCAGCTCAAGACCAGCATCAACACCATGGTCGACCAGCTCTCCGCGTTCGCCGACGAGGTCACCCGGGTCGCCCGCGAGGTGGGCACCGACGGACGGCTCGGCGGCCAGGCCCGGGTGCCCGGCGTGGACGGCACCTGGCAGGACCTCACCGAGTCGGTGAACGAGCTGGCCAACAACCTGACCCGGCAGGTGCGCGCGATCGCCCAGGTCGCCACCGCGGTCACCAGGGGCGACCTGAGCCTGCGGATCGACGTGGACGCCGCGGGCGAGCTCGACGAGCTCAAGGACAACATCAACCAGATGATCGCCAACCTGCGCGAGACCACCCGCACCAACCAGGAGCAGGACTGGCTCAAGACCAACCTGGCCCGGATCTCCGGCCTGCTCCAGGGCCGCCGGGACCTGGAGGCCGTCGCCTCGCTGATCATGACCGAGCTGACCCCGGTGGTCTCGGCCCAGCACGGCGCCTTCTTCCTCTCCCAGCCGGCCGGCCGCACCGCCGAGCTGATCACCGAGGACGACGACGAGAACGACACCGTGCTGCGCCTGATCGGCAGCTACGGCTACCAGCGGCGGGCGATGCCGACCACCTTCCGGCCCGGCGAGTCGCTGATCGGCCAGGCCGCGGTGGAGAAGCGGGCGATCATCCTCAAGGAGGCGCCGCCCGGGTACCTGAAGATCGCCTCCGGCCTCGGTGAGGCCTCCCCGGCCCACATCGTGGTGCTGCCGGTGCTGTTCGAAGGGCGGCTGCTGGGCGTGATCGAGCTGGCCACCTTCAGCTCCTTCACCACCGTCGCGCTGGACTTCCTGAACCAGATCGCCGATCTGATCGGCGTCACCGTCAACACCATCAGCGTCAACACCAAGACCGAGGGCCTGCTACTGGAGTCCCAGCGGCTGACCGCCGAACTCTCGATGCGGTCCGCCGAGTTGGAGGCCCGCCAGGAGGAACTGGAGCGCACCAACGAGGAGTTGCAGGAGAAGGCCGAGCAACTCGCCCAGCAGAACCGCGACATCGAGATCAAGAACGGCGAGATCGAGGAGGCCCGGCAGGTCCTGGAGGAGCGCGCCGAGCAGCTCGCCCTGGCCTCCCGGTACAAGAGCGAGTTCCTCGCCAACATGTCGCACGAGCTGCGCACCCCGCTCAACTCGCTGCTGATCCTGGCCAAGCTGCTCTCCGACAACAACGAGGGCAACCTCTCGCCCAAGCAGGTCGAGTTCGCCGACACCATCCACGGCGCGGGCTCCGACCTGCTCCAGCTGATCAACGACATCCTCGACCTGTCCAAGGTCGAGGCCGGGAAGATGGACGTCCGCCCGGCCCGGATCGCCCTGGTCCAGCTGGTCGACTACGTCGAGGCCACCTTCCAGCCGGTCGCGCTGGACAAGAACCTGGACTTCGCCGTCCGGGTCTCGCCCGCCCTGCCGGTCACCCTGCACACCGACGAGCAGCGGCTCCAGCAGGTGCTGCGCAACCTGATCTCCAACGCGGTGAAGTTCACCGACGCCGGAGCCGTCGACTTCTCGATCCGCCCGGCCGGCCGGGAGGTCCCGCAGCACGTGCGCGAGCGGCTGCTGGAGTCCGGCTCGATCCAGGGCCCGGACGACGAGCTGATCGCCTTCTCGGTCTCCGACACCGGCATCGGCATCCCCGAGAACAAGCTGCGGGAGATCTTCGAGGCGTTCAAGCAGGCCGACGGCACCACCAGCCGCAAGTACGGCGGCACCGGCCTCGGCCTGTCCATCAGCCGGGAGATCGCCCGGCTGCTCGGCGGCGAGATCCACGCCGAGAGCGAGCTGGGCAAGGGCTCGACCTTCACGCTCTACCTGCCGCTGCGCACCGAGGCCCCGGAGGCCGTCGGCGAGCCGCGCCAGGGCGCTCCGGGCGGCCTGGCACCGCGGGCCTCGGTCGGGGTGACCCCGGTGGGCCTGCCGGTGCCGGTCGGGGAGAACCCGGCCGACCACTGGGCCCAGGAGGTCCGCGAGCTGGCCGAGGAGCGCCGCCGCGGCGCGGTGGAGCGCCGGCGCAGCGCCGCCCTGGAGAGCGCCGCCGGGCCGCGGACGGTGGAGCCCGTGCCGCCCCGCCCGGCCGGCGGCGGCCGCCGCTTCGACGGCCAGCAGGTGCTGATCGTGGACGACGACGTCCGCAACGTGTTCGCCCTCACCAGCGTGCTGGAGCAGCACGGTCTGACCGTCCTGTACGCGGAGAACGGCCGCGAGGGCATCGAGATGCTGGAGCAGCACGAGAGCGTGGCGCTGGTCCTGATGGACATCATGATGCCGGAGATGGACGGCTACGCGACCACCGAGGCGATCCGCCGGATGCCCCAGTTCGCCGGCCTGCCGATCATCGCGCTGACCGCCAAGGCGATGAAGGGCGACCGGGAGAAGTCGCTGCAGGCGGGCGCCACCGACCACATCACCAAGCCGGTGGAGACCGACCACCTGCTGACGGTCATGCACGAGTGGTTGAGCGGCGACCGGGCGTGACCCGGGGGGAGGCGTGAACCCCGGCCCGGGCCCCGGGGTTCACGCCGGTCGGTCGGCCGGTTTGCTGGCGGTGGGGCCCGGGAACCCGGTAGGGTCACCGATCGTTGCGAACAGTGACCGGACGGCAACACGCTGGTGAGCGTGCGCCGGAGCACTGACTGCGCGCCGCCCCGGATCGGGTCACGACGGGGCGATGTGCCGGGCGAGGGGGTGCGGCTAGCATGACCGGGGTAGCGGTGGGCAGTACGCGGGTGCCTGCACCGGGCGGCAGGCAGGCGACAGGAGGGCGAGCCCTGATGCAGAAGGCCAAGATCCTCCTGGTCGACGACCGACCGGAGAACCTGCTGGCGCTGGAGGCGATCCTCTCGGCGCTGGACCAGACGCTGGTGCGCGCGGCCTCCGGCGAGGAGGCGCTGAAGGCGCTGCTCACCGACGACTTCGCGGTGATCCTGCTGGACGTGCAGATGCCGGGGATGGACGGCTTCGAGACGGCCGCCCACATCAAGCGCCGGGAGCGCACCCGGGACATCCCGATCATCTTCCTGACCGCGATCAACCACGGTCCGCACCACACCTTCCGCGGCTACGCGGCCGGCGCGGTGGACTACATCTCCAAGCCCTTCGACCCGTGGGTGCTGCGCGCCAAGGTCTCCGTCTTCGTCGACCTGTACGCGAAGAACTGCCAGCTGAAGGAGCAGGCGGCGCTGCTGCGCCTGCAGCTGGAGGAGGGCGGCGGCGAGCAGGCCCTCGGCGGGGCGCTGCTGGGCGAGCTGTCCGCGCGGCTGGCGGCGGTCGAGGAGCAGGCGGAGGCGCTCGGCAAGCAGCTGGACGGGGGCGAGGACGCCGGGGTGGCCGCCACCGCCGCGCACCTGGAGCGCAAGCTCGCGGGGCTGCGCCGGGCCCTGGACGCGATGCGTCCGGGCAGTTCCTGATCCGCGGCCGCCGTTCACCCGTCCGGGTGGTCCGCTGTGCTGCGACCGGGTGAATCCCGGTCAGGGTGACGGTGTGTCTGCGACACGTCCGCGCACCCGGGCTCGGGCACATGTGCACTGGTCGCCCGCCCCGGTAGGCTGCTGACCCATGGCCACTCGCACGCCCGGGAACGCAGCACGTAAGACGAGTCCGGGAGCGTCCGGGAAGGCCGCGGCGAAGGCTCCGGGCAAGCCGCCCGCAAAGAAGGCGGCGGCGAAGAAGGCGGCCCCCGCGAAGAAGGCGGCGGCCAAGCCGGCCCCGCCCCCGCCGAAGCCGTCCAGGTCGGTGCTGATGGGCGCGCTCAACGCCCTGGGGAGCCCGATCGCCGCGATCTTCCGGGGCTTCGGCGACGGGGCCAAGAACCTGCACCCGGCCCACCGCAAGGACGGCGTGGGCCTGCTGCTGTTCGGGCTCGCACTGGTGACCGCGGCCGGCACCTGGTTCAGCCCGCAGGGCTGGCTGGGCGAGGGCGCCACCGCCGTGGTCTCCGGGCTGTTCGGCCGGCTCGACGTGCTGGTGCCGTTCCTGCTGGCCGCGATGGCGATCAGGCTCTGGCGCCACCCGGAGCTGCCGGAGGCCAACGGCCGGATCATGATCGGGCTGAGCGCGCTGCTGGTCGGCGTCCTCGGCCTGGTCCACATCGGCTGCGGCGCGCCCATGATGGGCAGCGGCGCCTCCCGGATACGGGCGGCCGGCGGGATCATCGGCTGGGCCGTCTCCACCCCGATGATGGCCGCCGCCGGACCGGCGCTCGCCGTCCCGCTGCTCCTGCTGCTGGCCTTCTTCGGTCTGCTGGTGGTCACCGCCACCCCGATCAACCGGATCGGCGACCGGGTGCGCGGGATCGGCATACGGCTCGGCGTGGTCGAGCCCGGGCCCGAGGACGAGCAGCTCTGGGGGCGCACGCCGGAGCGCGAGCTGTCCACCGACCCGCCGGAGGACGCCGACCCCGACGCGCTGCCGTTCACCGTGGACACCGGCAGTGACGACCCCTCGGACGAGGTGGCCGCCCGCCGGCGCCGCCGTCGGCGCAAGCAGACCGACGAGCCGGAGGACGCGGAGCGGATCTCCCTCGACAAGGAGCCGCTGGACCCGTACGCCACCCGCGACCTCGCCGCCGGCGCGGCCGCCGACCTGGACGGCGCGCTGGTCTACGGCGTGCCCGCCTCCTCCGCGGTGGCGGACATGATGCACCAGGTGCAGGACCGCACCGCCCCGCCGGAGGAGGCCGCCGTCCCGGCCGCCCGCGGCGGCGGGCCGGGCGCGCCCGAGGAGCACGGCGCGGCGCCGGTGCGGATGGAGCAGCTCCAGCTCGGCGAGGGCGTCACCTACGCGCTGCCCTCGCTCGACCTGCTGGAGCGCGGCGGCCCGGCCAAGGCCCGCAGCGCCCTCAACGACGAGGTGGTCGCCCAGCTCACCGGCACCTTCGCCGAGTTCAAGGTGGACGCCAAGGTCACCGGCTTCACCCGGGGCCCGACGGTCACCCGCTACGAGGTCGAGCTCGGCCCGGCCGTCAAGGTGGAGCGGATCACCGCGCTCGCCAAGAACATCGCGTACGCGGTGGCCAGCCCGGACGTGCGGATCATCAGCCCGATCCCGGGCAAGTCCGCGGTCGGCATCGAGATCCCCAACCGGGACCGCGAGATGGTCAACCTCGGCGACCTGCTGCGCTCGCGCACGGCCGCCGAGGACCCGCACCCGATGGTCGTCGGCATGGGCAAGGACGTCGAGGGCCACACCGTGATGGCCAACCTCGCCAAGATGCCGCACATCCTGGTGGCCGGGGCGACCGGCGCCGGCAAGTCCTCCTGCATCAACTGCCTGATCACCTCGATCCTCGCCCGGGCCACTCCGGACGAGGTGCGGATGGTGCTGGTCGACCCCAAGCGGGTCGAGCTGACCGCGTACGAGGGCATCCCGCACCTGATCACGCCGATCATCACCAACCCCAAGAAGGCCGCCGAGGCCCTCCAGTGGGTGGTGCGCGAGATGGACATGCGCTACGACGACCTGGCGGCGTTCGGCTTCCGGCACGTGGACGACTTCAACGCCGCGGTGAAGGCCGGCAAGGTCACCCCGCCGCTGGGCAGCGAGCGCGAGCTGCGGCCGTACCCGTACCTGCTGGTGATCGTCGACGAGCTGGCCGACCTGATGATGGTCGCGCCGCGCGACGTCGAGGACTCGGTGGTCCGGATCACCCAGCTGGCCCGCGCGGCCGGCATCCACCTGGTGCTCGCCACCCAGCGGCCCTCGGTGGACGTGGTCACCGGCCTGATCAAGGCCAACGTGCCGTCCCGGCTGGCCTTCGCGACCTCCGCGATGGCCGACTCCCGGGTCATCCTGGACCAGCCCGGCGCGGAGAAGCTGATCGGCAAGGGCGACGCGCTCTTCCTGCCGATGGGCGCGAGCAAGCCGATCCGCATGCAGGGCGCGTTCGTCACCGAGGCGGAGATCGCCAGGGTGGTGCAGCACTGCAAGGACCAGCTGAGCGCCGTCTACCGGGACGACGTGATGGTCGGGGCCGGGCCGAAGAAGGAGATCGACGAGGAGATCGGCGACGACCTGGACCTGCTGGTCCAGGCGGCCGAGCTGGTGGTCTCCACCCAGTTCGGCTCCACCTCGATGCTCCAGCGCAAGCTCCGGGTCGGCTTCGCCAAGGCGGGCCGGCTGATGGACCTGATGGAGTCGCGCGGGATCGTCGGCCCGAGCGAGGGCTCCAAGGCCCGCGACGTGCTGGTGAAGCCGGACGAGCTGGACGGGGTGCTGATCACCCTTCGGGGTTGACGGGCGGGGCCCGGCCGGCCCGGCCCGTGTCCTGACCGAGGTGTCACTCGTTCGGAGGAGGGTAGGCGCCGTGTGGGGAACCGAACGTCCGTACGCCGCGTCACACGGCGGAAAGCGACCGCCGGGTTCCCCCGCACGGCTCCGCTGACGGCTCGTCAGCGGAGTGTCGGACCCCGGTCGGACCGGGCGCGCGCATTCGGCCCGTTCCGCTTGAGAAACGATCCGCCCGCGCCCCTAGACTGTTCCCCAGCAGGTGGCCATCCGCTCGAAAGGCGTGCCCCGTGACCATCGGCAAGTCCTCCGACCGCGAGAACGCCATGCCGTCCGTCGAGCCGACCGACGACGTGGTGCAGGCGGCCGATGCCCCGAGCATCGGCCGGGTGCTGTCCACCGCCCGGATCGACGCGGGGCTCACGGTGGACCAGGTGAGTACCGCCACCCGGGTGCGGGTGCCGATCGTCCATGCCATCGAGGAGGACGACTTCGCCCGCTGCGGCGGCGACTTCTACGCCCGAGGGAACATCCGGCTGATCGCCCGCGCGGTCGGCCTGGACGGCGAGGCGCTGGTCGCCCGGTACGACGCCGCGCACGGCGGCCCGCCCGCCGCCAGGCGCCCGGCGACCCAGCTGATCGACAGCGGCCCGATCAGGGTGCCCCGGCGCGGCCGGCCGAACTGGGCGGCCGCCATGGTCGCCGCGATCGTCGCCGTGGTCGCGCTGATCGGCTTCAACCTGGTCAGCGGCAAGGGCGGGCACGGCACCACCGGCTCGGCCAGCGCGCCGCTGCCCAGCGGCTCCGGGACCGGCTCGGTGGCCCCCGCCGCCACGCCCGCCGTGCAGCCGCCGGCGCCCGTGCCGAGCGCCGCCGCGATCGCCGCCGTCCCGGCCGACAAGGTCACCGTGAAGCTGGTCGCCGAGGGCACCAGCTGGGTCTCGGCGATGGACGGCAACGGCAAGTCGCTGTTCCAGAACAACATCGCCAACGGCCAGGACCAGACCTTCACCGACCCCAGGCAGATCAAGCTGGTGCTCGGCAACGGCGGGGCCGTGCACGCGTACGTCAACGGGAAGGACCTCGGCCTCCTGGGCAAGGACGGCCAGGTGGTGCACGTCACGTACACCCCCGGAGACCCGCAGGCGGGCTGACCACAGGGGCCGGACGGCCCACTGATGATCAGCTGATCCGAGGCGCGCGGCCTCCGGGGCGAACGGCACCGGAGCCCGCGCGTTAATCTTGGGCCTATGCCTGAACGCCGTACTGTCGCCCTTGTCACGCTCGGATGCGCCCGCAACGAGGTGGACTCCGAGGAACTCGCCGGGCGACTGGAGGCCGACGGCTGGTCGCTGGTCGACGACGCCGCCGAAGCGGACGTCGCCGTGGTCAACACCTGCGGCTTCGTCGAGGCCGCCAAGAAGGACTCGGTGGACGCCCTGCTGGAGGCCAACGACCTCAAGGGGCACGGCCGCACCCAGGCCGTCGTCGCGGTCGGCTGCATGGCCGAGCGGTACGGCAAGGAGCTCGCCGACGCCCTCCCCGAGGCGGACGGCGTCCTCGGCTTCGACGACTACGCGGACATCTCCGACCGCCTCCAGACCATCCTCTCCGGCGGCCACCACGCCCCGCACATCCCGCGCGACCGCCGCAAGCTGCTGCCGATCAGCCCCGCCGAGCGGCAGAGCGCCGCCGAGGCCGTCGCCCTGCCCGGCCACGGCACCGAGGCCGCCGCCGAGCCGATCGCCGACCTGCCCGACGGCCTCGCCCCGGCCTCCGGCCCGCGCACCCTGCGCAAGCGGCTGGACGACAGCCCGGTCGCCTCCGTCAAGCTCGCCTCCGGCTGCGACCGGCGCTGCTCCTTCTGCGCCATCCCGGCCTTCCGCGGCTCCTTCATCTCCCGCCGCCCCTCCGACGTGCTGAACGAGGCCCAGTGGCTGGCCGGGCAGGGCGTGCGCGAGATCGTCCTGGTGAGCGAGAACAACACCTCGTACGGCAAGGACCTCGGCGACATCCGGCTGCTGGAGACGCTGCTCGGCGAGATCTCCGCGATCGAGGGCGTCGAGCGGGTCCGGGTCTCCTACCTCCAGCCGGCCGAGATGCGCCCGGGCCTGGTCGACTCGATGACCGGCACCGCCGACGTGGTGCCCTACTTCGACCTGTCCTTCCAGCACTCGGCGCCCGCCGTGCTGCGCCGGATGCGCCGCTTCGGCTCCACCGACCAGTTCCTGGAGCTGCTGGGCACCATCCGCGGCAAGGCCCCGCAGGCCGGCGCCCGGTCCAACTTCATCGTCGGCTTCCCCGGCGAGACCGAGGAGGACTTCGCCGAGCTGGAGCGCTTCGTCACCCACGCCGGGCTGGACGCGATCGGCGTCTTCGGCTACTCGGACGAGGACGGCACCGAGGCCGCGACCTACGACGGCAAGCTCGCCGACGACGTGATCGCCGACCGGGTGGACCGGCTGAGCCGGCTGGCCGAGGAGATGACCGCCCAGCGGGCCGAGCAGCGGATCGGCACCGAGGTCGAGGTGCTGATCGAGTCGATCGAGGACGGCGTGGTCGAGGGTCGCTCCGCCCACCAGGCGCCGGAGACCGACGGCCTGACCACGCTGGAGGGCGTCGAGGCCCCGGCGATCGGCCAGTTCCGGCGGGCCAAGGTGGTCGCCAGCGAGGGCGTCGACCTGATCGCCGAGGCGCTGGAGCAGGTGCGACCGCCCCAGACGTCGGGGGCCGAGGCCTCGGGAGCCGGGGAATGACCAAGGGGCCCGGCGCCCCGGCCGCGGCCCACCCGGGCAGACCGGTGGCCGCGGCGCCGTCGACCCCGGGGATCTGGAACATCGCCAACGTGCTCACGATGGTCCGGGTGCTGCTGGTGCCGGTCTTCGTGGCGCTGCTGTTCGCCGACGGCGGGCACGACCCCAAGTGGCGCTCGGTCGCCTGGGCCTCGTTCGCGATCGCGATGATCACCGACCTGTTCGACGGTGAACTGGCCCGGCGCAAGGGCCTGGTCACCGACTTCGGGAAGATCGCCGACCCGATCGCCGACAAGGCGATCATGGGCTCGGCGCTGATCGGCCTCTCGCTGCTCGGCGACCTGCCCTGGTGGGTCACCGCGGTGATCCTGGCCCGCGAGCTCGGCATCACGCTGATGCGGTTCTGGGTGATCCGCTACGGGGTCATCCCGGCCAGCCGCGGCGGCAAGCTCAAGACGCTGACCCAGGGCACCGCGGTCGGCATGTACGTACTGGACCTGACCGGCTGGCTGGCCACCGGGCGGGCGGTCCTGATGGGGCTGGCGGTGCTGCTGACCGTCGGCACCGCGCTGGACTACATCGGGCAGGCGCTGCGCCTGCGCCGCGAGGGACGGACCGCGGCGCGGGCCGGCCGCTGAGCGACGGGGGGACCGGGTGTCGGAGCGGGACGTGGCGGAGCACGGCGCGGCGGCGCGGGGCGTGCCGGTGCGGGACGCGGTGGCGCCGGACGCGGCGGCGCGGGACTTCGCACTGGCCGAGCGGGCGCACGCCGCGCTGCGGGCCGAGGGCGGCACGCTGGCCGTCGCCGAGTCGCTGACCGGGGGGCTGCTGGCCGCCGCGCTGGTGGACGTCCCCGGGGCGTCCGCGACCTTCCGGGGCTCGGTCACCGCGTACGCGACCGAGTTGAAGGCCTCGGTGCTCGGGGTGGACGAGGGCCTGCTGGACGTGTACGGGCCGGTCCACCCGGTGGTGGCCCGACAGATGGCCGAGGGCGTGCGCGGACTGCTGGGGGCCACGTATGGGCTCGCGACGACCGGGGTGGCCGGGCCGGACCCGCAGGATGGGCAGCCGGTGGGCACCGTACACCTGGCCGTCGCCGGCCCGGGGGGAACTCTGGTCAGTTCTCCCCTGCTGTCGGGCGGTCGTGCCACAATCCGTCACGAAGCGGTGACCGCCGCGCTGGAACTGCTGGTCGGTCGGTTCGCACGGTAGGCCGGGTTCGTACGGCCGGCCGGTCCGCGCGACCGGGGCCCGCGGGGAGGGCCTCCACCGGACCGGGATCGCCGGGCGGGCGCGCGGGTATGGGACAGCGGGAGGATCGTGTTACATCCAACACCCTGGTTGGGCAGAAACCAGGTGGCGAACGAGTTGCGTGACGGTGGCCGGGTGGGTCGCTACGGGTACCACGAGGGGCCCGCGAACCCGGGTGCGACACCGGAACAAGGAGGGGGACGGCCTTGCAGCCCAGAGTGAACACGACCAGGGTCCCCGCACGCGAAGCGGGCAAGGCGGTACGGTGGGGTCGTGACATCTCGATCCGCAGTCCGAGGAGGGAGGCACCGATGATCCTGCTCCGTCGCCTACTGGGCGATGTACTGCGTCGGCAGCGCCAGCGCCAGGGCCGCACACTCCGCGAGGTGTCGGCGGCAGCCAGGGTTTCGCTCGGATACCTCTCCGAGGTCGAGCGGGGACAGAAGGAGGCCTCCTCGGAGCTGCTCTCCGCCATCTGCGACGCACTCGACGTCCGGATGTCCGAGGTCATGCGCGAGGTCAGCGACGAACTGTCGCTCGCTGAACTTGCGGCGATGGCCACCCTCTCCGAAGGTGATCTGCTGAGGCCGGTACTCGAACCGGTTCCGCTGCCCGCCCCCGGCACCGACCGGGCGAACATGTCGCCCAAGGCCGCCGCGATGGACGTGGTCGCCGCCTGATCCCGGCCTCGACTCCCGGGCGCCCCTGCCCGGGGCGAGCGAAGGGAGGGCGGTCGTGCGAACAGACGCGCAGACGCGCCCGATGGCCCGAATACGGGCCCGGGCGCGGCTGTTCCTCCGGGTACGGCGTCCGGTGCGGTGGGTGCTGGCGGCCTCGGCGGCCGGGCTCGCCTGGTGGCTCCTGGTGGTCCGGGGACAGCTGACCGACGGTGCGGTGCTGGGGCTGCTCGCGGCCGGCGGCTGGGGACTCGGTCTCATTCCGGTCCACGCCGACTGGAACGCGACCGGACCGGCCCGGCGCCCGCGTGCGGAGCCGGTGGAGGTGCGACTGCCGCCGGTCGGGTGATGGACGTGGCCGGAGGCCGCGGGGTCGACGACCCCGTGGCCTCCGGTGTTCTCCGGCCGCTGTGCCGTTGTGCCGCGGTGCCGCGGTTCAGGGGCGCAGGCGCAGGCCGCGCGGGGTGGCGTGGAAGCCGGCCTCCTCCAGGGCGCGGCCGAGGGCCGAGCCCAGGGCGGGCTCGCCGTTGGCCCGTTCGACCGTGACGCTGCCGAGCGCGCCCTCCCGGACGGCGGCCGCGAGCGCCCCGGCCGCCAGCGCCCGGGTGGCCTCGTCCTCCGGCCAGGCCAGCAGGGACTTGCCGCCGCGCTCGACGTACAGCGCCGGCTCGCCGTCCACCAGGACCACCAGGGCGCCCGCCTTGCGGCCCGGGCGGTGGGCGGTGGGCTCCTTGCCGTCGGGGGCCGCGGGCGGGTCGGGCCAGGGCAGGGCCGCGCCGTAGG
>NZ_JBHVET010000083.1:0-17731 GCF_042802135.1 Kitasatospora sp. NPDC057512 | reverse complement strand
GTGCCCCTCCCCGTGGCGGGGAGGAGCACCGGCCCCTTTTCCGTTGCGGGAGGGCTACTTGAGCCCGGTGTCCAGCGCGGACATCAGGGTGCCGGACGGGGTGTCGCCGGACATCTCCCAGATCATGCCGCCGAGCAGGTTCTTCGACTTGAGGTAGGCGGTCTTCTGCGAGATCGACCAGGCGTCGTCGAAGGTCCACCACTGTCCGCCGGCTCCCGTGTAGCCGTACGTCGCAACGGACTTGGTGTCGTGGTAGACCTTGAGGCCGGAGAGGCTGGTGATCAGGTTGTGGTACCCGCGGGTGCCGGCCTCGTCGCTGAACTGGCCGGGTGCGGCGCCGTTCGCGGACTGCCAGACGCCGTTCGCGCCGCCGTCCGCGACGCTCTGCCAGCCGCGCCCGTAGAACGGGAAGCCGATGGTCAGCTTGCGCGGGTTGACCCCGGCGTTCAGGTACGTCTGGACGGCCGTGTCCACGCTGAAGTGGGTGGCGTAGGGGTCGTTCGGGTCCTGGTAGAGGTTGGCGGCGTGGCCGGTGCGGTTCGGCTCCCAGGAGTTGTCGCTGCCCGAGCCGTGGAAGTCGTAGCCCTGGACGTTGGCGATGTCCAGCGAGCCGAAGATCTTCGAGAGGTCCCAGCCGGCGGCGACCTTCGCCGGGTCGGCCGGGGTGAAGGCGGTGAGCAGCTTGTGGGAGCCGCCCAACGCGTCCAGCTGCTTGCGGAATTCGGCCAGCAGCAGGGTCAGGTTGTCCTTGTCGTTGGCGCTCCAGTGGTTGCCCGGGTGGCCGTCGGCGGAGCCGGGCCACTCCCAGTCGAGGTCGATGCCGTCGAAGATGCCCGCTGCCACGCCGTCGCCGCCGGCGCCGTTGTAGGCCGGCAGGTTGCCCTTGATCCAGGTGTCGACGCAGGACTTGACGAACTTCTGGCGGGACGCGTCGGTGGCGGCGGCGTCGGAGAAGTACTTGGAGTAGGTCCAGCCGCCGAGCGAGACGACCACCTTCAGGTTCGGGTACTTGGCCTTCAGCTTCTTCAACTGGTTGAGGTTGCCGCGGAGTTTGCCCCAGCCGTCGTCGGCCACGCCGTCCACCGACTGGTCGGCGCTCATCGCCCGGCCGTAGTCCGCGTCGGCGTCACCGGCGCCGGTGCCCTGGTCCGGGTCCTCCGGGTTGGACGTGGTGCCCTTGGTGACGCCCGCCTGGCAGGTCAGGTTGACCGGATCGATGTTCTCGAAGGCGTAGTTGACGACGTCGAGCTTGGCGGCGGCGCCGGAGGTGTCCAGGTTCTTGACGAAGTACTGGCGGCCGTAGATGCCCCACTGGACGAAGTAGCCGACCCGGGCGTACTTTCCGGCGCCGACCAGGTCCGAGGTGGTCACGGTGAGCGGGGCGGAGGCGGGCGAGGCGTTGTCGGCGGCGTCCCGGGCCTTCACGGTGAACGTGTAGGCGGTGGACGGGGAGAGGCTGCCGACGGTCGCGCCGAGCGTGCTGCCGGTGACCGTGGTCGCCAGGGTGCCGCCCTGGTAGACGTCGTACGCGGCGACCCGGACGTTGTCGGTGGCGGCGTTCCAGGCGAGCGTCACGTTCGTCGAACCGACCGCCGTGGCCCGGAGGTTGGCCGGGGCGGTGGGCGGCGAGGTGTCGGTGGACGGGTCGAAGGTGGACGCGGTGACGCCCGCGCTGAGCGGGCCGGTGTTGCCGCGGCTGTCCTTGGCGCGGACGGTCAGGGTGTACGAGGTGGCCGGGGTGAGGCCGGTGACCAGCACGCCGGTGGACGGGCTGGAGGCGAGCACGGTGCCACCGCTCAGCACGTCGTAGGAGGCGACCGGGAAGTCCCCGCCGGTGGCGGCCGGCCAGCTCAGGGCGAGCGTGTGCGCGGTGGACTCGGTGACCGTCGGGGTGCCCGGCGCGGACGGCGGGACGTCCGCGCTGCCGTCGCACTTGTCGCCGTTGACACGGCAGTTGAGCGGGGCGGTGACCGGGCCGTTGCCGACGAACCAGAAGCTGTACGGCTCGGTGGTGCTGTGGGCGTTGACGGTGGAGTTGTAGAACGCCGCGGTGGCGGTGACGTGCCGGCCGCTCACGGTGGCGGTGCCGTTGTAGCTGTTGCCGATGGTGACGCCGGCCGGGAGGTCGAACTCCAGGGTCCAGCCGCTCACCGCGGTCGCGTTGTCGTTGTGGACGATGTAGGTGCCCTGCCACCAGGAGCCGTTGTCGGCCGTGGTGAAGGTGGCGGTGAGCTTTCCGGCGGCGTTCGCCGGAGCGGCCAGCGCGGTGAGCGCGGCGAGGGGCAGGAGCAGGACGGAGAGCAGTGCCAGCAGTCTGCTGCGCACGCGCGGGCGCCCGGCCCGGGATCGAGCGGACATGGTTCTCCCTGTGACTGTGGGGGTTGAACAGGGTGACGTAGAACCTTGGTTGATCCGTGTGCGATCGATGCCTGTGCCGTGGGGAGGCAAGGCATGGGAACTGTAGGAGGACTGGACCAATGCGTCAACAGGTCTGTACCACTTGGGGTGGGTTGCCGACCGGGGTCGCGCTGGGGGCCGGCAGGGGGGGAGCGGCGGGCGGCTCCGGTCCTCGGGCCGGTCGGCTCTGGCCGAGGGGCGGGTGGGCGTGCCAGAGTCGTCCGGGCGTCGTCCGGGCACCTCCCGGGCCGCGCCCGCAGTCCGACCCACCCTCAGCCGGAAGGCAGGCCCCGCCGATGACCAGCGCAGCGCCCCTCGTCCGCGTCAGCACCGCCGACGCCGTCACCACGCTCACCCTCGACTCGCCGCACAACCGCAACGCGCTCTCCACCCGGCTGATGGCCGAGCTGCACGCCGGACTGGCCTCCGCCGCGGCCGACCCGGAGGTCCGCGCGGTGGTGCTCGGGCACACCGGCAAGGTGTTCTGCGCGGGCGCGGACCTCTCCGAGGCGACCGGCGCGGACCCGACGGTCGGCCCGCGCGGCCTGGTCGAGCTCCAGCGGGCGATCGTGGACTGCGCCAAGCCGGTGATCGCCGTCATCCACGGCCACGTCCGGGCCGGCGGCCTCGGCCTGGTCGGTGCGGCGGACCTCGCCGTCGCCGGACCGGCCTCGACCTTCGCCTTCACCGAGGTGCGGCTCGGCCTCGCGCCCGCCGTCATCTCGCTGCCGCTGCGCCCGAAGCTGGACCCGCGCGCCGCCTCCCGCTACTACCTCACCGGCGAGGTCTTCGACGCCGCCGAGGCCGCCCGGATCGGGCTGATCACCAGCGCCGCCGACTCCGCCGAGTCCACCGACGTGGCGCTCAAGGGCCTGCTGGACGCGCTGCGCCTGGGCTCCCCGCAGGGCCTGGCGGAGTCGAAGCGGTTGGCCAACGCCGAGGTGGTGCGCTCCTTCGAGCGGGACGCGGAGGAACTGGTGGAGCTGTCGGCGCGGCTCTTCGGCTCGGCGGAGGCGCAGGAGGGGATGCGCTCGTTCCTGGAGAAGCGGCCCGCGCGCTGGGTGCGCTGAGGACTCGGTGCGCTGACGGCTGGGTGCGATGACGGCTGAGTGTGCTGACGGCTGAGTGTGCTGACGGCGGGGTGCGATGACGGCTGGGTGTGCTGACGGCTGGGTGTGTTGAGGGCGGGGCCCCGGGGGGCGTGCCCGCCCGCCCGGGGAACCGTTCCTGCCCGCCGCCCGGGGGCGTAGCCGTCCCCGGGCGTGACGACCCGTGCCCAGGGGTCGCGGGCGTCACGGTCAGAGGACCGCCGCCGTCTCGCTCCAGAGGGCGAGCAGAGTCCGGTCGCCGATCGCCTTGACCTCTCCGGCCTGCTCGGCGGACAACCGGTTCCACAGCAGCGGGTAGAGCTCGTGGGCGGGGCCGGCGAGGGTCAGATCGGCCGGCTCGGGGCCCTCGCCGGTGGTGACGACCGGCGGTTCCCGGGTGATCGTCAGGCGCCAGGAACCGGGGCCGTCGGTGGTCCGGATTCGGAGCGTGCGCGGCCGGTCGCTGCGCAGCTTGGACCGGCCGAGCGTCGTGAAGCCGCTCACCAGTTCGTCGATGCCGTCGATGGCGAGCGCGGTGTCCACGACCGGACCGGGCACTCCGGCGGCCGCGTCGGCGTCGCGCCGGTGGACGGCGGTCTCGTGCGCCTGGCGCCGGGCCCAGAACGCCAGCGGGCTGGGCGAGGACAGGAAGGTCCAGCACTCGAGGTCGGCGGGCGTCGCGGTGAGGGTGTCCACCAGGGCGGCGTGGCCCTCGCGGTACCAGTCGAGCAGCGCGGCGTCCGAGGGCAGCGGCCCGATGGCGGCCTGCGCCTCCGCCTCGTCCGGCGGCGCCGACATGCCCCGGGACACGATGGCGGCGGCCCAGCGGTGGACGGAGCCGATGTGCTGGAGCAGCTTCGCCAGCTGCCACTCCGGACAGGTCGGTACGGGTGCGGACAGCTCGGTGCGGGCCGCGGCCTCGGCGAGCCGGGTGCCCTCGTGGCGCAGCGCGTCGATGTGCTCGGTGATCTCCATGGGACGGAGTCTTCCATCGGGGCCGTCCGCCGGTCGCGGATTTCGGACATTCCTCCGGGTGCCTCCCGGCGGACGGGCGGATGCTACGGGCCGGTAACGTGAGCGCATGCCGATAACCCGTTCGCTCGTCTCAGCCGTCCGGACCGGTGGCCGCCGCGCCGCCGGACGCCTCGTCCACCGGGGTTGGCGCTGGGTGCAGCGGACCGGCGCGGTCACCAGCCGCAACCCCGGCCCGTACCGGTTCGGCGAACTGGGGGACGGAACGACGCTCAGCTTCCCGCTCGGGGCGGTGTTCAACGAGCAGTGGATCACCATCGGGCCGTTCTCGATCATCGGCGAGCGGGTCACCATCAGCGCGGGCTTCCTGCCCGGGCTCGACCTCGGTCCGGAGCCGATCGTGCGGATCGGCGGCGGTTGCGTGATCGGCCGGGACAGCCACATCGTCGGCCACCAGTCGATCGTCATCGGCGACGACGTGTGGACCGGGCCTGGCGTGTACATCAGCGACCAGTCGCACGAGTACCGGGACACCGAGCTGCCGATCGGCAAGCAGTGGCCGCGCAACGAGCCGGTGGAGATCGGTACGGGCAGCTGGATCGGCACCGGCGCGGTGATCCTGCCGGGGGCGCGGATCGGCCGCAACGTGGTGGTCGCGGCGGGCGCCGTGGTGCGCGGCGACGTTCCCGACCACAGTGTGGTCGCCGGGGCGCCGGCCAAGGTGGTGCGCCGCTGGACCGAGGAGGAGGGCTGGCAGCCGCCGCTGCGCCACGACGCTCCGCAGCCGGTGCCGGACGGCGTGACCGCGGAGCAGCTGCGCGCCCTGGTCGGCTGGGACCTGCGGCTGCCGGGGGAGCAGGGCTGAGGTCGTCCGCCGGGCACCGGTCCGGCACCTGAAGGTTTCCTGAACTACCCGGCGAGGGAGGCCTGTTCGGCGGTCCGGGCGGCGATGGCGGCGGCGATCCGCGGGAGGTCGGCGGGGCGGGCCGGATCCAGGCCGGTCAGTGCGGCGATCCGGCGCAGCCGGTAGTCGACGGTGTTCGGGTGCAGGTGCAGGGCGCTCGCGGTGTGGCGGCGGTTCAGGCCGCCGGCCAGGTGGGTGTGCAGGGTGATGAGCAACTCCCCGGCGTCGGCGAGCGGTTCGAGCAGGGCGGCGAGCCGGGAGCGGGCCTGGCTGGGCCGGGTGAGCTGGTACTCCAGCAGGATGTCGTCCAGCCGGTGCAGCCCCGGCGGTCGGCCGAACGCCCGTGCCACGTCCAGGACTTCGTAGGCGAGAGCGGCCGCGCCGGGCACCTCGGCGGGGGTGGCCGGGGCGGCCCCGGCCAGGACGGGAACGCCGGCCGCCCGGGCGGCCGCGGCGAGGGCGGCGGCGAGCAGCGGCCACGGCGCCTCTCCGGTCCCGTCCTCGTCCGGACCGGGTGACGGTCCGAACGGGACGAGCACCAGGCCGCCCGTGGGGGTGAGCGCGGTGAGCGCCGACTGCCGGGTGCGGTGGTCGAGTTCGGCCTCGAACCGGCGGATCTTGCGGAGGGCGGCGATGCCCGGATCGACACCGGGGGAGTGCTCGTCGGGGTGGTCGGCGAGGGACAGGCAGAGCACGGCGTACCCGGTGGGCAGCCGGAGCCCGGCGCGCTCGGCGGCCGTGTCGGCGGGGGTGCCCGCGAGCAGTGCGCCGAGCAGGGAGTGCCGGGCCGAGCCCCGTCGGCCGGCGGTCGGGCGGCGGCCGTCCAGGTAGCCCGCCCCGGCGGCGGTGACGGCCTGGCGGAGCTGGTCGAGCAGTAGCCGGTTGAGGACGAGCAGGTCGGCGGCGTCGCCGTCCCGGGCGTGCCGGGTGGCGAACTCCCAGCAGACCTCCAGCCCGAGGTGGTGGGCGAGCAGGACGGCGTCCAGCGGCAGGCCCTCCTCGGCGCGCCGGGCGGCGGCCTCCCGGACGGCGGCGAACTCCTCGGCGGGTGCGGGGAGTCCGGTCCGTACGGAGTGGGCGAGGGCGCGGATGCGGCGCTCGGTGTCCCGGGTCAGCTCGCCGGTGAGCTGTTCGCGGGGCAGCCGGCGGTAGACCGGCACCCGCTCCAGCAGAGCGGCGACCACGGTCTCGGCCAACTCCCGTACGCCGCCGAGCAGTCGCTGGTCGGCCGGGAGCCCGCCGATCACCGGGGCGCGCCAGTTCGGCGTCCGGTCGGAGGTGTTCCGGGGTGTGGGGTGGGGTGCGTTGTGACCGGTCACAGAGAACACCGTCCAGGTCTGGGGGACACCCAAGGGCCGGGCCGGAGGGGCGACCGCATGATGGAGCCCTCGGGTTACCTGTTGGTAACAAACTTCCGCCGTGGAGGCAACAGTTGAGAACCCCACTTCTCCGCTTCTCCGCAACTCCCGTGCGCCGCAGGGGCGTCGGCGCGCTGGGTGCGCTGCTGCTGGCGGGGGCGGCGCTGACCGGTGCGACGGTGTCGCCGGCGAGCGCCGCCGTGCCTGTCGCGGCCGTCTCGGCTGTCTCGTCCGCAGCGTCCGTCTCGTTCGTTTCGTCCGAAGCGTCCGCCTCGTCCGCCGAACTGCCGCCGGACGGCGACACGGTGGCCTCGCCGCCCGGCGCCAACGACTGGACCTGCCGACCGAGCGCCGCGCACCCCGACCCAGTGGTTCTGGTGCACGGCACCTTCGCCAACCGCTACGAGAACTGGCTGGCGCTCTCCCCGCTGCTGAAGAGCCTCGGGTACTGCGTCTTCGCCCTCGACTACGGGACCGTCCCCGGCGTCACCTCCAGCGGCAGCGGCCTGCTGCTGCCGATCGGCGGCCTCGGGCCGGTACCGGAGTCGGCGGCCCAACTCGGCCGGTTCGTGGACCTGGTGCGGACCGCGACCGGCGCGGCCAAGGTCGACATCGTCGGGCACTCGCAGGGCGGCATGCTGCCGAACTACTACCTCAAGTTCCTCGGCGGCGGGTCCAAGGTCGGCAGACTGGTCGGGCTGGCGCCGTCCAACCACGGCACGACGCTCGACGGGATCACCAATCTGGTGCCGTACTTCCCGGGCGTCGCGGACCTGATCTACACGGTCTGCAAGGCCTGCCGGGACCAGGCGGTGGGCTCCGACTTCAACACGGTGATGGCCTCCCGGCCGGACACCGTACCGGGCGTGCGCTACACGGTGATCTCGACGGTCTTCGATGAAGTCGTCACCCCGTGGCGGACCCAGTTCCTGAGTGGTCCGGACGTCGACAACCAGGTGGTGCAGGAGCACTGCCCGGTCTCGCTGGTGGAGCACGTCGGGATCGCGTTCTCGCCGACGGCGCTGCACCTGGTCACCAACGCGCTGGATCCGGAGCGCGCCACGCCGGTGTTCTGCGGGTGATGCGGTGGTGGTGCTCCTGCCCCCGGGACGGCCCCGGGGGCGGGAGCGCCGCCCTTCGGTGGTGCGGCCGTTCCCCGGTGTCAGGGCGCGGCGCGGAAGGCGATGACGGCGGTGGTGCCGTTCGGGTGCAGCTCGTACGCGCCCGGAGTGTCGAGCAACGCGGCGTCGTAGCGGGCGAGTCCGACGCCGCCGACGGTGGCGGTGCCGGCGAGGCAGACCAGAAGGACGGTGCTCCCGTCCGGGACGTCGAGCGTGGTGGCCGCGGTGGCCAGGTCCACGGCGGCCTCGACCCGTCCGCGGCGTGTCATCACGTTGAAGTCCACCACCGGACCGGCCGGCAGCCGGCAGTCGGTGGTGGCGTCGCCGGAGAAGGCGAACGGTCGGAACGGCGTGTCGACCAGTTGCTCGGTGCCGTCGACGGTGAGCACCATGCCGGCGCCCTCGACCAGGGTGATCACCCGGTCGATCCCGGGGAACGGGGAGAACGGCCCCGCCGAGGCGACGTCCGCGAGGCTGACCCGCCAGTCGAAGGCGTCCAGCCCGGCTCCGGCCGGGAACCCGGCGACCTCCCTGGTCACTCCGCCCCCGTTGAGCCACGCCGTCGCCGGGCGCTCGCCCGCCCGCAGTACCCGGAAGCGTTCGCTGGTCGTCATGGCCCCGCATCCTGTCACATGGCCGATGACGGATGACAGGTGACAGCTGACAGATTTCAGCGTCTGTCAGCTGTCGGCTGTTATCTGTCATCTGTCATCTGTTCGCTGTTCGCTGCTCTCTGTCCTCCGTCACCCGCCGTCCGACCGACAGCGGCAGGAGCGCCGCCACCGCGGCCGCGAGCGTGACCGTGGTGAGGGCCAGCGGCAGTCCGGCCGCGTCGGCGAGGAAGCCGATCACCACCGGGCCGATCAGCATCCCCCCGTAGCCGAGCGAGGAGGCGAACGCGACGCCCTGCGGCCCGCCCGCCGCACCGGCCCGGGCGATGGCGAGCGGGAAGAGGTTGGCCAGGCCGAGGCCGACCAGCACGAACCCGCAGATCGCCACCGGCACCACCGGCGCCAGGGCGGCGACCAGCATGCCGACCGCCGCCGTCAGCCCGCCGAACAGCATCAGCCGGGTCTGGCCGAGCCTGATGGACAGCCAGGTGCCGCCGACCCGCCCACCGGCCATCGCGAACGCGTACGCGCCGTAGCCCGTGGCGGCCACCACGGAACTCGCCCGGACGTCGTCGGTGAGGTGGAGCGTGGCCCAGTCGGCGATCGCGCCCTCGCCGTACGCGGTGCAGAGCGCGGTGAGGCCGAGCAGCAGGACGAGCAGCCGGGTGCGGGCGCGGGCCGAGCCCGCGTCCGTCCGCGCGCTTCCGGACCGTTCCGGCGTGCGGCCCGTGCGGCCCGTGCGGCCCGTGCGCCCCATGCGCCCCGGCGCGACCGCTGCCGCCGCAGGGCTGCGCAGCAGGACGACGCCCGCGCCGACGGTGACGACCATGCCCAGCGCCGCGCTGAGCGCGAGCGCCCACGCGGTGCTCAGCGGGCCGGCGAGCAGTCCGCTGACGCCGGTGCCGACCAGCCCGCCGAAGCTGTACCCGGCGTGGAAGCTGGGCATCACGGGCCGCCGCAGCTGCGCGACCAGGTCGACGGCGGCGCTGTTCATCGCGACGTTGGCCCCGCCGTACCCCGCGCCGAACAGCAGCAGCACCCCGCCGAGCGCGGTGACCGAGTGGGCGTGCGCGGGCAGCAGGACGGCGAGGCTGAGCAGGGCGAGCGAGCCGACGGTCACCGGGCGCGAGCCGTACCGCAGGCAGAGCCGGCCGATCACGGGCATGGTGAGGACGGCACCGATGGACAGGCAGAGCAGGGCGAGCCCGAGGGCGCTGTGCGAGGCGCTGACCTGGCTGCGGATGTCCGGGATGCGGACGACCCAGGAGGCGAAGAGGAAGCCGTCGACGGCGAAGAACGCGGTGAGGGCGACACGTGCAGGACCCCAGGGGCTGTCCGTCACCGGGGGTGTGCTGCGAGACTGGGAGGAGCGGCGATCCGGCCGGGTGCGTGAACCGATTTTGTTTCGAAGCGACACAAAGTCACAATAGGGGCGTGCAGCTCTCACCATCAAGCCCGAGGCCCGGTACCGGGAACGACTCCGACGCGCAGCGCGACAACCACCGCCGCGCGGCTCCCGACCGGGGCCGGACGCTGCTCGGCCCGGCGCTCTCCCTGATCCACACCGGCCAGACGCCGACCCGCTCGGCGCTCACCCGCGCGCTGGACGTCACCCGGGCCACCGCCGGCGCGGTCACCGCCGAACTGGAGGCGCTCGGCCTGATCACCGTCGACTCGCGCCCGGCCGGCGGCGGCCGCGGCCGCCCGTCGCACCGGCTCGCGATCGACCCGAACGGCCCGGTCGTGGTCGCCGGGCAGATCCACGCCGACGGACTGAGCGTCACCCTGGCCGGCCTCGGCGGACTGCTCGACCCGCCCGTCCACCTGCCGCTGCCCGCCGCCACCGACCCGGTCCGGATGCTGCGCGCCGTGGCCGTGGCCGGTGCCGAGCTCGCCCGCGCGACCGACCGCCGCTGTCTGGGCGCCGCGCTCGCGCTGCCCAACCCGGTCACCGAGCCGGACGGCACCGCCCTCGCCGCGCTGCACTTCGCCTGGCCCAGCGGCACCCCGGTCGCCGACCTGTACGACGTCGAGGTCGGACGCGCCGACCACGGCCCGAAGGCGCTGCGCCCGCTGCCCACCGCGATCGCCAACGACGCCAACCTGGCCGCGCTCGCCGAGTACCGGCACGGCGCCGGCCGCGGCGCCCGCCACCTGCTCTTCGTCACCTCCGGCCACCGCGGCGTCGGTGGCGCGCTGGTCATCGACGGACACCTGCACACCGGCAGCGCCGGCCTCGCCCTGGAGGTCGGCCACCTCACCGTCGACCCGCAGGGCCGGCCCTGCATGTGCGGCAACCGGGGCTGCCTGAACTCCGAGACCGACCCCGACGCGCTGTTCGCCGCCGCCGGGCTCACCCCGGAGCCGGGGCGCCCGCTGCTCGACCAGGCGCGCGAGCTGTGCCGGGCGGCCGCGACGGACGACCGGGCGCGGGCGGCGGTGGAGCACGTCATCGACCGGCTCGGACTCGGCCTGGCGGGCGTCGCCAACATCCTCAACCCCGACCGGGTGGTCCTCAGCGGGCTGCACCTCCACCTGCTGGAGGCCGCGCCCGACCGGCTGCGGTCGGTGGTCGCCGAGCGCAGCCTGTGGGGGCGCAGCGGCCGGGTGCCGATCGTCGGCGCGGAGCTGGCGCACGGCGCGCTCGCGGGCGCGGCCGAGCTGGGCTGGGGGCCGTACCTGGCGGACCCGCAGTCGGTGCCGGTGCTGCCCTGACGGCGATCGGGCCCGCCTGGTGGCGACGAGTTCCGTCCTGGCGGCGGCAGGTCCTGCCCTGACGCCGATAAGCGGAAGCTGGCTCTTCGAAAACGGTCACTTATCGTGACTCTCATACACTCGTAGTGAGCATTGGGGGGCCACCACGAGGGAGACAGCGACCATGAGCACCCAGCCCGGCATCGAGTCGACCGCCGACGTCGACCGCTCCGACCCGGAGTACCGCGCCTGGCTCAAGGAGGCGGTGCGCAAGGTCCAGGCCGACGCCAACCGCTCCGCCGACACCCACCTGCTGCGCTTCCCACTGCCCGCGGAGTGGGGGATCGACCTCTACCTCAAGGACGAGTCCACCCACCCGACCGGCTCGCTCAAGCACCGCCTGGCCCGCTCGCTCTTCCTCTACGGGCTCTGCAACGGCTGGATCCGGCCCGGAAAGCCGGTGATCGAGGCGTCCAGCGGCTCCACCGCCGTCTCCGAGGCGTACTTCGCCCAGCTCGTCGGCGTGCCGTTCATCGCCGTGATGGCCAAGAGCACCAGCCAGTCCAAGATCGACCTGATCCAGTTCCACGGCGGCGAGTGTCACCTGGTCGAGCGTTCGGACGAGGTGTACGAGGCCTCCGCCCGGCTCGCCGAGGAGACCGGCGGGCACTACATGGACCAGTTCACCTACGCCGAGCGGGCCACCGACTGGCGCGGCAACAACAACATCGCCGAGTCGGTCTTCGCCCAGCTGCGCCTGGAGCCGCACCCCGAGCCGGCCTGGATCGTGGCCACCGCCGGGACCGGCGGCACCTCGGCGACCATCGCCCGGTACGTGCACTACATGCAGTACGACACCCGGATCTGCGTCGCGGACCCGGAGAACTCCTGCTTCTTCGACGGCTGGGTGCGCCAAGATCCGGCGGCCGTCTGCGAGAGCGGCTCGCGGATCGAGGGCATCGGACGGCCGCGGATGGAGCCGAGCTTCGTTCCCGGGGCGATCGACCGGATGATGAAGGTGCCGGACGCCGCGTCGATCGCCGCCGTCCGGGTGCTGGAGCAGGTGCTCGGCAAGAAGGCGGGGGCCTCCACCGGGACGGGCCTGTGGAGCGCCCTGCGGATCGTCGCCGAGATGCGGGCGGCCGGGCGGACGGGCAGCGTCGTCGGCCTGATCTGCGACCCGGGGGACCGCTACCTGGACAAGTACTACTCGGACGACTGGCTGGCGGGCGAGCGGATCGACATCGCGCCCTACCGGGCGGCCCTGGAGTCCTTCCTGTCCGGCGGCGCCTGGACGGGCTGACGCGTCGGACGGTGGACGGGTGACAGCCGACGGCTGACAGCTGACAGATTTCAAACTCTGTCAGCTGTCGTCTGTTCGCTGTCATCTGTTCGCTGCCGCCCGCCGCGCCCGTCAACAGCACACCCATGCCCGCCTCAACGGCTCGGCGCGGCCGACGAGTTACCCGGCCGCGGGCCCTACGGCAGCGGCGCCATGGGCAGGTCGGCCGGGACGAGCAGCTGGAGCTCCTCCGTGGACGGGTCCGAGAGGTGGGCGATCCGTACCGCGTGCCGCTCGACCATGGTCTCGAAGACCTGTCGCGCGGTGCGCCCGTTACCGAAGTTGGGGCCGCGCTCCATGGCGCCGAAGTGTTCCAGCAGCGCCTCCTCCGTCTCCTCGGAGAGCGCGTACTCGTGCTCGGCGCACTGTGACCGGGCGATCTCCAGCAGCTCGTCCGCCGTGTAGTCGGGGAAGCCGATGGTGCGTGAGAAACGGGAGGAGACACCGGGGTTGGCGGAGAGGAAGCGCTCCATCTCGGCGGTGTAGCCGGCCACGATGACGACCACCTCGTCGCGGTGGTCCTCCATCAGCTTGACCAGGGTGTCGATCGCCTCGCGCCCGAAGTCCCGCGCCCCGTCCTCGGGCGCGAGCGCGTACGCCTCGTCGATGAAGAGCACTCCGCCGCGCGCCCGGTCGAAGGCGGCCGCGGTGCGGATCGCGGTGGAGCCGATGTGTTCGCCGACCAGGTCCACCCGCGCCACCTCGACCAGGTGTCCGCGCTGGAGCACCCCGAGCGAGGCGAGGATCTCGCCGTACAGCCGGGCGACGGTGGTCTTTCCGGTGCCGGGTGCGCCGGTGAAGACCAGGTGGCGGCGCAGCGAGGGCGCCTTGAGCCCGGCCTGGCGGCGGCGCCGGCCGACCGAGATCAGGTCGATCAGCGTGCGCACCTCCTGCTTCACCGTCGCCAGCCCGACCAGCGAGTCCAGCTCGGCGAGCGCCTCCTCGGCCGGCCGGCAGTCCGGGATCGGCGAGATCGCCGCCGAACCGGCCGCGGCCGATGCCAACAGCGGGGCCGCCGCGGTCAGTTGGGCGGTCCGCGGCGCCGGCACGTCGGTGGACCCGTACGGCGACCCCAGCCCCGGACCGCGCCCGCCCGCGGGCCCCGGCCCCGCCCCGCCGCCGGGCGCGGCGGGAGCGGACGGCACCGGAGCCGCCCCGACGTCGTCCGAGATGCACCCCTCGGTGACCGGCCCCGGCTCGGAGAACTCGAACCCGGCCCGCTGGTTGTGCTCCGCCCGGCACCGGGTGAGCTGGGTCCGGCAGCCGTCGATGATGTGGAAGCCGAAACCCTTGCCCTGGGAGACCCGGCAGTCCTCGAAGGTGCCCCGCCCCTGTGCCGAGACGTACACCCCGGCGTCCGTGCTGGCCCGTACGGTGCAGGCGCGCAGCACCGGGTCGGCGCCCTTGGTGACGATCACCCCGGTGGCCACGTCGGAGATCTCGCAGTCGGTGAGCAGTCCGCCGCTGCCGTGGTCGCGGAACCAGAGCCCGGTGCCCGCCTCCTGCACCCGGCAGGAGGCCAGGGAGACGGTGGCCCCGCCGCTGACCGAGACCGCCGAGCTGCGGATCCGGCTGAACGAGCAGCCCTCGGCGGTGGCGGCGGAGTCCCGGTCGAGGACGAACAGGGCGTCCGGCAGGTCGTGCAGCGAGCAGTCGGTGAGGGTCAGCCGGGCGCCGTCGCTGACCCAGAGCGCCGGGTACTCGCCGGTCGAGCCGTGGATCTCGCAGGACTCGGCGACGGCCTCGGTGCCCTGGTCCCAGACCGACAGCGCCCCGCGTCCGAAGTCCCGGACGGTGCTGTTGGCGAGGCTCAGCCGGGCGCGTCCGCGCAGGTCGGCGCCGTTCTCGGGCAGGTCGTGCACCCGGCAGCCGGTGAGCACCAGTTCGGCCTCGCCGTCCAGGGTCAGACCGTTGCCGGTGACCCGGTGGATCTCGCAGTCGACCAGCCGCCCGCCCGCCTGCGCCTCGGCCTGCACGCCGCTGCCGCGGATCTCGTAGATCTCGCAGCCGGTCAGTTCGGCGGCGCTGCCGGGGTCGGAGAGCAGGACGCCGGCGCCGGAGGCGTGGTGGACGCGGCAGCGGTCCAGGGCCGCGGTGGCGCCGCCGAGGACGGCCAGTCCGGCCTGGCCGGCGGCGGCGACCTCGCAGTCCTCGAAGGCGGCGGCGGTGTCCGGGCCGCGCAGCCGCAGCCCGAGTCCGCCCGGGTTGGTGACCACGCAGCCGCGCAGGGTCGGCCGGGCACCGCCGGTGACCTCGATCCCGGTGGCCGAGCGGGTCTCGACCCGGCAGCCGCTGAAGGAGGGGGTCGCCTCCGGCCCGGTGACCAGTACGGCCGGGGTGGTGCTGTCGCCGCCCTCGACCACCAGGTCGCGCACGGTGGCGGCGGCGGTCACGGTGAGCGCCACCCCGGAGGGCGGGTCGATCCGGACCGTCCCCGGGCCCTGGGCCGGGACGATCGTCACCGGCTTGTCCAGCAGCACGTTCTCCCGGAAGGTGCCCGGGCGGACGGTCACCGTGTCGCCCGGTTCGGCGGCGGCCAGGGCCTCCGCGAGCGTGTCGTACTCGCCCGCGCGGCGACGCCAGCGGGATGCGCTGTCCTGGGTGACCCGGACCCTGTGCTCAGCCATGACGGTCTGTCGTCCCCACCTTCGTCGAGCCGGCGATCAACGGGCCGAACGCGCGGGGGTGCGCGGGCCGTCCGCCCACCGTAGCGCGCCCACGTGGGTGGTCCGGCCGCCCGCGGTCGCGCGGACACCGGTAGCGCTCAGCGCCGCCACAGGTTCCGACCACTTGTTTCAACGAGCGCGCACAGCGGTGGTTCCGTCCCGGCGCGCCGGTTTCGGAGTGCGGCGCGTGCCCGGCGCCGGTCCACGGGCCTGTGCGCCCCGTCCTCCGGCACGGGCGGTCGGCGGTCGGCACCTGACCGTCGGCCCTTGACCTTCGGCACCTGACGGTCAGGGGTCGGCACTTGACCGTCGGCAGTCCGAGCGGAGGGGCGGCGGGAGCGGCCCGCCACCCCGGAGCGACGGCCCGGCGCTCAGCGCCCGTCGGCGGGCCAGTGCGCCCCGTCCTCGAGCACCTCGACCTCGTCGCCCAGCCGCAGCGTGCCGAGTTCGTCCCCCTCGACGCCGGTCGGCCGCTCGGGGATCAGGTTCTGCCCGAACGCGGCCTTGCGCAGCAGCCGGTGGTGCCGGGCCAGGGTGCGCAGCGGCTCCTTGCCGCGCCGCTCGCCGGTCTCCTGGTCGGTGGTGGTGATCATGCAGCGGCCGCAGGGCTTGACCACCCTGAAGGTGACCGAGCCGATCCGGATCCGGCGCCAGGTGTCCTCGGCCCACGGCTCGGTACCGCCGATCACCACGCTCGGACGGAAGCGCTCCATCGGCAGGGTCTCGTGGTCGTCCGGGTTCTCGGCGGCGATCAGCTCGTTGAGCCGGTCCAGCGAGGCGGTGGTGGTGAGCAGCAGCGGATAGCCGTCGGCCATCGAGACGCTGTCGCCGGGCGCGCTGTACTCGGGGTCGACCGGCCGGGCGCGAGGGTCGTCCAGGTGCACCAGGCGGTAGTCGCCGAGGTGTTCGGCGATCCACCGCTGGGTCTCCTGGTCGGCCTCGGCGGCACGGAAGCGGGTTCCCCAGACCTCGACGTCGGCGAGCGGGGCGCCGGCCGCGACGGCGGGGGCGGGGACCTCGATCCGGGAGCCGTCGGGGGTGGTCAGCGTGAGGACGCCGTCGGGCAGCAGTCCGGTCCGCACCCGTACGAGGGCCGCGTCCTCGCGCTGGCTGACGAAGCGTCCGTTCGCGTCGGCGAGCATCCAGCGACGGTCTCCGGCCAGACCCCAGGGTTGAACCACGGCGGTGTCCGGGCTCAGGCGGTACATCGACTTGACGGGGTAGACGTGGAGTCCGGTGAGGTGCATTCCTCCATCCTGCCAGCCTGCGGCGGTTCGCCGGGAATGCCCTCTAATGCGCACGGACCGCCCGGACGCCGTGGGGGGCGTTCCGGGCGGTCCGTGGATGACCCGTTTCTCCGTTCGCCCGGCGTACGGGGGGCGCCGGGTGCTGCTCAGGTGGTGCGGGTGCGGGCCGCGTGGGGGGCGGCCTCGGGGTGTCAGTGACTCAGTAGCCCTGGCCCTGCGGCTGGTAGCCGCCCTGGAACTGGCCGGACTCGCCGTACGGGCCCGGGCGCTGCGGCTGCGTCGGGCGGACCGGCGCGACCGGAGCCATGGCCGGGCGCAGCTGGGCACCGCCGAAGGACTGGTCGCCGCCCTGGCCCTGGAAGCCGGGGCCGCCGGCGGCCGGACCGCCGAAGGACTGCTGGCCGCCGAAGCCCTGCGGAGCGGAGGGCTGGCCCTGGCCGAAACCGCCCGGTCCGCCGGCCGGCTGCGCGCCGAAGGTCTGCTGGCCGCCCTGGGCGCCGATGAAGGTGTTCTGGCCGCCGAAGCTCTGGCCGCCGGTCGGCTGGTAGCCGCTTCCGGCGGTCTGGCTGAAGGCGGGGGTGCCGGGCTGCGGTCGCTGGTACGGCTGGGGGGCGCCGTAGCCGGGGACCGGCGGCTGGGGGGCGGCGTACGCCGGCGCGGGCTGCGCGGGGATGTACGCCGTGGCGGGGCCGGTGGAGGGACCGCTGCTCGGGCCGGGGCCCAGGGCGAGGCGGGCGGGCGGCAGCGCGGGGAGGTTGCTGCCGGCGCTTTCGTACCCGTTGGCGTACCGGTTCTCGTAGGACGGGCCGAGGCCGGATCCGTAACCGGACGACAGTGCCGGCGGCAGGGCGGCCGGCACGTTGATGGGCGCGATCTGGGGGACGCCGCGCTCAGCCACGAGGCTGTCGTAGATCGGCGTGCCGGAGGAGTAGGACGGAGAGGGGTAGCCGACTCCGTCGTAGGAGCGGGGCGAGGTCATGGGGCATACGGTAAGCCCACAACGCGCCTGCTGAGGAGAGCGGGAGGGGGAGCAGTTCGAGTGTTTACACAGTCTTCGCTCGCACAAAGGTTTCGAAAGTAGGAAAGACGGACATTCCGGCGTCCGGTTCCGGACAACCTTGGCACCCCGTCAGTGATCGAACGGCAGCCGGACGGAGGCCCCGGAAGGCCTTGTGGTGACCGGCCGGTGGACGGTCGGGGTCCCTGTGGAGAAACTTTTTCCGGACAGGGCGTGCGCGGGCGCATTCGAGCCCCCGCCGAGCAGGCGACGGGGGCTCGTGAATGTTTCGGGAATAAAATTCCCGTCAGCTCTTCGGGGCCCGGTTCAGGCC
>NZ_JBHVET010000082.1:0-17864 GCF_042802135.1 Kitasatospora sp. NPDC057512 | reverse complement strand
GACGACATGAGGGGTGGCAGGGTGTCCCGACACGGGTACCGGAAGGCGGCCGCGGCGCTCGCCGCGCTCGCGGTGCTGGGCGGCCCGCTCGCCGTCCCGGCGTACGCCGAGGGCGGGCCCGGGCTGGCCGCGGCCGGCGACTGCCCCAAGCCCGCGCCCGACGTGCCGACCGTGCCGTGGTCGCTGCAACGCCTGCTGCTGGACGAGCTGTGGCAGGGCGGGAAGACCACCGGCGCGGGCGTGACGGTCGCGGTCATCGACACCGGGGTGGACGTCAACAACCCGCAGCTGAGCGGCAAGGTCGACGAGGGCCCCAACCTGCTGGTCAACCGGGAGACCAAGGAGGCGATCCAGGGCAAGTCCATCGAGGACCCGGTCGGCCACGGCACCAAGGTGGCCGGGATCATCGCGGCCGGTGCCAGGAAGACCACCGGCTTCGTCGGGCTGGCCCCGGACGCCAGGATCTTCTCGATCCGGCAGAACGACAGCGACGGCAACGGCGACGTCTCCACCCTGGTCACGGCGATCAGGAAGGCGGCCGACCAGCCCGGCGTCAAGGTCATCAACATCTCCCAGGACGTGCGCGGCGCGGGCGACGCCCGCTTCGGCGGGTACCAGGAGCTGAAGGCCGCCATCGACTACGCCGAGGCGAAGGACGTCGTGGTGGTCGCCTCCACCGGGAACGACGGCAAGGAGGGCGACACCTACCCGGGCGCCTTCCCGACCGTGCTGGCCGTCGGCGCCTCCGACCGCAACAACGAGCGCGCGCCGTTCTCCCAGTACGGCGGCTTCGTGAAGGTCGCCGCGCCCGGTGTCGACATGCTGTCCACCGTGCCCGGGAGCGGCCAGTGCGTGGACAACGGCACCAGCTTCGCCGCCCCGTACGTCTCCGGGCTCGCCGCGCTGCTGTGGAGCGCCCACCCGAAGTGGAAGGCGGCCCAGGTGCGGGCCTGGATCGAGCAGACCGCGCAGCGCACCCAGCGCGAGCCGGACAACTTCATCGGCTGGGGCGTGGTGGACCCGGTCAGGGCCGTCACCAAGGCTCCCGAGGACGCGCCCTTCGCGCCCACCCCGGACGCCCCGGTACAGCTCGCCGCCGCGCCGATCGTGCCGCGCCCGGTGGGCCTCGGCGAGACCCAGGCCGACCGGGACGGCCGTACCGCGACGTACGTGCTCGGCGTCGGCGCGCTGCTGGTCGCCCTGCTGGTCGGCGGCGGCACGGTGCTGCGCGACCACCGGCGCAAGTCCGCCGACTGACGCCCGACCGCCGCCCGACCCCGCCTGCTCGGCGCCCGTCCGGGTCTGCGCACCGAAGAACCGCCGGAACCCCTGTAACACCGCGGCCCGCCCGCCGCATCGATGAAGTGTCAGGGAGGGCGGACCGCGGGGGGCAGGGCGCATGGGGTGGATCGGGGCGGGCCGGGAGGCCAAGGACGCGGAGTTCCTGGAACTCGTCTCCGGCCGGACCGGCCACCTGTACCGCTCGGCCTGCCTGCTCACCAGCGGCGACACCCACTACGCCGAGGACCTCGTGCAGGAGGCCCTCAGTCGGATGTACGTGCTGTGGCGGCGCAGCGCCTTCACCGGTCGCGGCCGGATCGACAACCCGGCGGCCTACACCCACACCGTGATGGTGCGCACCTTCCTGGCCCAGCAGCGCCGCCGTTCCAGCGGCGAGCGCCCCAGCGACGCCCTGCCGGAGCCGGAGGGGCAGGACGCCGACCGAACCCTGCGGCTGACCCTCCTCGACGCGCTCGGCCGGATGCCGCCCAAGGACCGCGCGGTCCTGGTGCTGCGCTACTGGGAGGACCGCAGCGTCGAGGAGACCGCCGAGGCCATGCGGGTCTCCTCCGGGGCCGTCCGCACCCGCACCACCCGGGCCCTGGCCCGGCTGCGCACCCTGCTCGGCGACTCGCTGGCCGAGCTCGCCGCCCGCTGAGGCCGGCCGCCGCCGGACCGTCCGACCGCCCGGCACTTCTCACCACCCGCGACGCAAGGAGACGGTGAACACCCATGTCCGAACCGGACAAGTTCGAGGACGATCTTCTCTACGCCCTCACCCGTACGGGCGAGGGGTTCCGCACCGGGCAGGCCGACCTGGTCGCGGGCGGCTACCGGCGCGGCCGAAGCCGCTGGCGCCGCCGCTCGGCCGCCGCCGTGATGGGCGGGGCGGCCGCGTTGGCCCTGGTGGGCACCGGCGCGGTGTATCTGGGCTCCCCGGGCGGGAAGGACGCGGGCACCGTGAGCGCGGCCTCCGCCCCGGCGGCCACCGCCGGCGGCGACGGTGCCACCGCCTCGGCCACCCCGACCTCGGTGAAGTCCTCCGCCCCGGTCGTGATCACCGGGGACGAGGTGGTCGCCACCCTCCAGGCCCTCCTGCCCAAGGGGCAGGTGTCCGACGCGAAGGGGCACGGCAGCGACGAGAACAAGGGGACGTACGCGGACGCCAACCTGGTCTTCGACGACGGCCAGGGCCCGTCGCTGATGGGCCTCAGCATCCAGAAGCACCGCCCCAAGGACGTCCAGCCGCAGACCTGCCCGACGAACCTCAAGACCGCCTCGCTGGACTCCTGCGCCGTCACCGTCCTGCCGGACGGGTCCAAGCTCATGCTCAGCCAGGGCTACGAGTACCCGGACCACCGGGCCACCACCAAGGAGTGGCGCGCCTCGGTGGCCCGTCCGGACGGCGGGCTGATCGGCTTCAGCGAGTGGAACTCGCCCCAGGAGAAGGACGCGCCGGACAGCCGGCCCAACCCGCCGCTCACCCTGGACCAGCTGAAGGCCGTCGTCACGGACGCGTCCTGGGACCGGGTCGTCGCGGCCCTCAGGTTCGACGGCGTCGACACCGAGGCGATCGACCCGGGCCTGTCGCTGCAGGACCGCGAGTCCGTCCTGACCGGGCTGCTGCCCTCCGGGGTGACCGTGACCGACCGCAGGAGCCGGGAGCTGCGGGCGGACTTCGAGCTGGCCGGGGGCGGGCGGACCGGGACCCTGACGCTGACGGTCGAGAACTGGGCGAAGGCCCCCGACGACCGGCCGGGACCGGAGGCGTACCAGGGCGCGGAGACCCTGCCGGACGGGACGAGGTTCCTGGTGCGCGGCGCGGCGGCCAGTGCCCCGAAGGGGGTGCAGGTCGTGGACGCGATGCGGCCGGACGGCGTGGAGGTCCTGGTCACGCTGGCGTCGAAGGGCGATCCGCTGCTGACCGCGGCAGAGCTGCGGGCGATCGCCACCAGCCCGCAGTGGAAGCCGAAGAGGTAGCGGAAGGCGGCGGTGCCCCGGGCCTGGGGGAGGCCCGGGGCACCGCCGTGTGGGGGAGGGGTGGGGGTCAGTCCTGCTGGTCCTCGGGGAGGCTGATCACCCAGCGGGTGTCCTGCCGGGGGCGCAGGTAGAACAGCCAGTAGAGGGTGGCGGCGGCGGTGATGCCGCCGGTCCACAGCAGGGGCTCGGTGTCCAGCTTGGTCATCACGTAGACCAGGACGGCGATCAGCACGATCGGGACGGCCGGCCACAGCGGCATCCGCCAGGCGGCGGCGTGCTTGTGGTGGGCGCGGCGGGAGAGCAGCGCGGCGATCGCGACCAGCAGGTACATCCCGGTGACGGCGACGCCGGTGATGTTGCTCAGCAGCTCGCCCTTGACGAAGCAGAGCGCGGCGCCGGGCAGGCCGACCGCCAGGGTGGCGATCCACGGCGAGCCGAACCGGCCGAGGGTGCCGAAGGCCTTGTTGACCGGCTCCGGCCAGGCCTTGTCGCGGGCGGAGGCGAACAGCACCCGGGAGTTCTGGATGACCATGACGATGCCGGCGTTGATGATGGCCAGCGCGACGCAGAGGCTGATGAAGGTGCCGACCGCGGAGTTGCTCCAGGCGGTGACCATGCCGGAGATGTCGCCGGAGGCCAGGGTCTGCAGGTCGGGGGCGCCCACGGTGATCGCGACGACCGGGACCAGGATGATCGCGGAGGAGATGCCGAGCGTCCACAGCACGGTGCGCGAGACGTTGCGGCGCGGGTTCTCCAGCTCCTCGGACAGGTAGACGGCGGTGGAGAAGCCCTGGGTGATGAACAGGGCGATGCCGAGCGCGCCGACGATGGCGCCCACGCTCACCGTGGTGGTGGCGCCGCCGTCCCCGGTGACCACGCCGTGCAGCAGGCTGGGGGCGTCGCTGTTGGTGTGGGCGAAGCCGAGCACCGAGACCACGCCGGCCGCGATGACCTCCAGGACCAGGAAGACGCCGGTGATCCAGGCGTTGGCGCGCAGGTCGAGCAGGCCGGCCAGGGTGGCGGCCAGCATCACGGCGGCGCCGGTCATGGCCTTGTCGAGGTGCAGGACGGGCGCGAGGTAGTCGGCGGTGCCGAGGGCGATGACCGAGGGGACGATCATCACCACGATCAGCGAGAGCACGAAGACCAGCCAGCCCATCAGCCGCCCGGCCAGGGTGCCGACCATCGCGTACTCGCCGCCGGCGCTGGGGATCAGGGTGCCGAGCTCGGAGTAGCAGAACGCGACCGCGACGCAGAGCACGGTGCCGATCGCGATGGCCAGCGCGGTGGCGCTGCCGATGCTGGAGAACAGCTCCGGCACGATCACGAACAGCGTCGAGGCGGGGGTGACGCAGGACAGCGTGAGCAGGGTGCCGCCCACGACGCCGATCGAGCGCTTGAGCTGTTGGGGCGCTGCCGCCTCGGCCGCCGGGGCGGCTACGGTCTGTGGCGGGCGAAGCGTGTCGGTCATGTGGCTTCCGATCGGCTCTGTGCGGTGCTGGGGTGGGAGCGGTATCGCCTCCGCTGGCTGGTTGCTCGGTGTCCGGTTCCAGGCGCTCCCTGGCCGCCATGGAACCTTGGGCGTATTGATCGCGTCAACGCCGGAACTGCTTCGGAATCCGTTGCGGTGAACGGCATAGACATACGATCCGATGATCACGTTCGGTCATTGCCAGCTTTGTCCGACTTGTTACCTTGGCCACATGGCAATTGAATCGAAGGTGAACAAAGGGGGCGGACCGCGATTCCAAGGTCGTACTCCGGGTGGGCGGTGATACGCCCAGGCGCCCCCGAGACGCCCGGCAACTCCCCGGTGGGGTACGGGAACCGCAGCCCCCGCCCGGAAAGATCTAGGTAACGTTTCGGAACCTGGGACGCCGAAGGGGCCGGACTCCACGAGTCCGACCCCTTCGGTCACCGTCCGTGACGGTCGGCGCGGCTACGCCACCGGCAGCCAGCCCGTCTGGACCATCTGCCCGCTGGTCACCCGGCGTGACACGAAGACGGCGCGGCCCGGCGGCAGCGCCTGCGGCTTGACCGTCCCCAGCAGCGCGCCCTCGTCCCGGTTGCCGGAGAGGATCACGCCCTGGCCGCCGAGCTCGCGCATCCGCTGCAGCACCGGCTCGTACAGCGAGCGGCCGGCGCCGCCCGCGCTGCGGGCCACGATCACCCGCAGGCCGATGTCGCGGGCGAACGGCAGGAACTCGGCCAGCGGGGCCAGCGGGTTGCCCGAGCTCGTCGCGACCAGCTCGTAGTCGTCGACGATCACGAACATGTCCTTGCCGCTGTACCAGCTGCGGTTGCGCAGCTGCTCGGCGGTCACGTCCGGGCCCGGCAGGCGGCGCGAGCAGGCGCCGCGCAGCATGTCCACGATGGCCGCCATGGCCGGCTGCGCGGCCGCGTACTCCACCAGGTACTCCGGCGGTACGGTGCCGAGCAGCGCGCGCCGGTAGTCGCCGACCACGATGCCCGCCTGGTCCGGGGTGTACCGCTCGGTGATCTGCTTGATCAGCATCCGCAGCACCGCCGACTTCCCGGACTCGGTGTCGCCGAAGACGATGAACAGCGGGTCGGTCTCGAAGTTGACGAAGACCGGTGCCAGCTCCGCCTCGTCCACGCCGAAGGCGACGCCGCGCTCCGGGTGCTCGAAGCCCTTCGGCAGCGAGTGGCCGTCCAGGACGGCCGGCAGCATCCGCACCTGCGGGGCGCGCGGGCCGGTCCAGGCCCCGTCGACGGCGGCGACCAGCCCGGCCACGCCGTTCTGGAGGTCGTCCACCGAGGAGGAGCCGTCCAGCCGGGGCAGGCCGGACAGGAAGTGCAGCCGCTCCGGGGTGATGCCGCGCCCGGCCAGCGACGGGACGTTCTGCGCCACCCGGCGGTCGACCTCGGACTCCATCGCGTCACCGAGCTTCAGCTCGGTCCGGTTCTGCAGCAGGTCCTTCAGGGCCGGGCGCACCTCGGCGTACCGGGCCGCGGTGACGACCAGGTGCACGCCGTAGCCGAGGCCGCGCTGGGCGATGTCGCCGATCACCGGCTCCAGGCCCTCGAACTCCTGCTTGAAGGTGTTCCAGCCGTCGATCACCAGGAAGACGTCGCCGAAGGCCTCGTCCGGCAGCTGTCCGGCCGCCCGGCGGGCCCGGTAGGTGGCGATGGTGTCGATCCCGGCGGCCCGGAACAGCTCCTCGCGCCGGTTGAGCACCCCGTGCACCTCGGAGACCATCCGGCGCACCTTGTCCACGTCCAGGCGCCCGGCCACCCCGCCGACGTGCGGCAGCCCGCCCAGCGACTGGAAGCTGCCCGCACCGAAGTCGAGCAGGTAGAACTGCACCTCCAGCGGGGTGTGGGTGAGGCCGAACGAGGCCACCATGGTGCGCACCACGGTGGACTTGCCGGAGCGCGGGCCGCCCACGATCAGACCGTGGCCGGCCGCCCCCGCGTAGTCGACCTCCAGGATGTCCGTCTTCTGCTCGCGCGGCCGGTCCACGATGCCGATCGGCGCCCGCAGCCGGCCCACCGGGTAGCCGGGCGCGGTCAGCCCGCGCTCCGGCACCACCTGCAGCGGCGGCAGCAGGTGGTCCATGCTCGGCGCCTCCTCCAGCGGCGGCAGCCACACCTGGTGCGCGGCCGGGCCCTGGCCGGCCATCCGCTGGACGAAGACGTCCAGCACGGTGTCCACCAGCGCGTCGTCCTGCTCCGGGGCCTGCGGCACGACCTCCACCTCCACCGGGTCCGGGAGGTCCACGAAGGCGGCGGTGAACTCCACCGGGCGGGTGTCGACCCGCCGCCCGCCGGTCGACCGCTGCTGCCCCGGCGCCCGGTACGGCCCCGAGACGTAGGCGGCCTTGAACCGGTCCATCACGTCCTCGCCGAACTTCAGGTAGCCGACACCCGGCACCGGCGGCAGGTGGTAGGCGTCCGGCACGCCGATCGCCGCCCGGGACTCCGCGGCCGAGAAGGTGCGCAGACCGATCCGGTACGACAGGTAGGTGTCCAGGCCGCGCAGCTTGCCCTCCTCCAGGCGCTGCGAGGCCAGCAGCAGGTGCACGCCCAGCGAGCGGCCGATCCGGCCGATCTGGATGAACATCTCGATGAAGTCGGGCTTGGCGCTGAGGAGTTCGGAGAACTCGTCGATGATCAGCACCAGCGAGGGCAGCGGGTCCAGCGCCGCGCCGGCCGCCCGGGCCCGCTCGTACTCGTGGATGTTGGCGTAGTTGCCCGCCGAGCGCAGCAGCTCCTGGCGGCGGTGCAGCTCGCCCTCGATCGCGTCGCGCATGCGGTCGACCAGGGTGAGCTCGCCCTCCAGGTTGGTGATCACCGCGGAGGTGTGCGGCATGTCCGCCATGCCGGAGAAGGTCGCACCGCCCTTGAAGTCGGCGAGGACGAAGTTCAGGATCTCCGAGGAGTGGGTCATCGCCAGCGCCAGCACCAGCGTGCGCAGCAGCTCCGACTTGCCGGAACCGGTCGCGCCCACGCACAGGCCGTGCGGGCCCATGCCCTCCAGCGCGGCCTCCTTGATGTCCAGGTAGACGTGCTCGCCGTTGGCGCCGACGCCGATCGGCACCCGCATCCGCTCGTGCTGGGCGCGCGGGCGCCAGCTGCGGGCCACGTCGAAGGAGCCCGGGTCGCCCGAGCTCATCATGTCGGTGAAGTCGAGGTTGGACAGCAGCGGCTCGTCGTCCCCGCCGGCCGAGATCCGGTACGGCGCCAACTGCCGGGCCAGCGCCTCGGACTGCCACACCGAGAGCAGGTCCGGCTTGCCGGTGTACGTCGCGCCGGAGGCCGAGCGCAGCACCAGCTCCTCGGCGTTGACCGTCACCATCAGGTGCCCGCTGGGCTCGTCGACCTCGCCCGGCACCACCTCGATGACCGTCACGCCCTGCACGCCCTCCGGGCTCGCCAGCAGCGAGTCGTGCGGCACCCCGGCGCCGTCCATGACGACCACCAGGTGCGGCTGGTCGGCCGGCGGGGCCACCTCCCGCACGAAGCGCTGGCGGCCGGCCAGCTCGTCCTGGAGCAGGTACTCCAGGTCGCCCAGGTCGGCGGCGAACAGCCGGCGCGAGCCCGCGCCGTCGGCCTCCTTGCGGTGCTGGTTGTGCGGGAGCCACTTGGTCCACTCCCACTCCTCGGCCGCACCGGGCGCGGCCGCGACCGCCACCATCAGGTCGTCCGGCGAGTGCAGGGTGGTCAGTTGGGCGATCATCGCGCGCACGTTCCCGTACACCGAGTCCGGGTCCCCGCACACCGTGATGTGGTAGAACGCCCGCAGCGAGACCGCCAGCGGCAGGTCCTGGAGGGTGCCGTGCGCCTTCAGGAAGGAGTGCATCGCGGCCGCCGACAGCGGCTCCAGCTCGTCCATCGGCGCGGTCTGCGGCGCCACCAGCGGCGTGGACAGCTGCACCGGCCCGAGGCCCACCCGGATCTGCGCGAAGTCGCCGTCCCCGGTGCGCCGTTCCCACAGCCGGCGGCCGTCCTCGACGATCGACCAGAGCTGGTCCGGGGCCGGGTTCAGGAACAGCAGCGCGCCGCGCTGGCGCTCCGCCGTGCGGCGCACCTGGCGGCGGGTCTGCTGGAGGTACTTCAGGTAGTCGCGCCGCTCGTCCGCCATCGCGGTCGAGCCGCCCTTGCGGGCCCGGACGATCTGCGCCAGCACCATGCCGACCGTCGAGGCGATCATCAGACCGCCCATGATCTTCATCGGCGCGGCGGCCCCCGGCGAGAAGAAGAACACCGCCGATCCGCCCATGCCCAGCATCGGCAGGATGCTCATCAGCCAGTCCTCGCCGCCCTGCCGGGGCAGTTCGGGCGGGCTCACCAGTTCCACCGGCTCGTCCGGCACGGTGGGCGGATACGCCCTGGCCGGTCGCTTGACCGTGATCACACCCATGTGCCATCCACCCCGCGGCGTCGATCGATCACTTCGGCATCAGCCCTCACGCGACTTGCGCACGGTCCGTACGGGAATCCGGTGACTGGGGACGCCCCACCCAGCGCAGCCCCCGTACCTCCGCGCAGGCGCCGATCCTAACGGTCGCCCCCGCACCGCCCGCCAGGGCCCGGTACGCACCGGCACCGGACACGAACCGAACGGGTAGGGTAACGCCGCGCCAACTCGCGGCCCGGTCGGGCCGGTTCCACAGCAACACCGAGCGCCGCCGCGCCTCGGCACCGTCAACAAGGGGGAGCGCCACGTGCGTCGAAGGATCGAGGTGCGGGCATGAGTGAGCGAAGCGAGCTCATCGTCGAACACCGCGCAGTGGGCGGGGCGCCCGCCGGGCGAAGCGGGGTGGGAGCGTGAGCACCGCAGCCGCCACCGGCTACTGCCGGGTGACCGTCGTCGCCCCGGACCGCCGGATCGACGTCGCCCTGCCCGAGGACGTCCCGCTCGCGGACGTCTACCCCGAGGTGCTGCGGCTGGCCAACCAGAGCCAGCCCGACGGCACCCCCACCGGCTTCCACCTGGTCCGCCGGGACGGCACGGTGCTCGACAGCGGGCTGCCGCTGGCCGCCCAGCAGGTCCGCGACGGCGACCTGCTGGCGCTGCGCCCCTTCGCCGAGTCGCTCCCGCCGGCCGTCTACGACGACGTCGCCGACGCGATCGCCAGCGCCGTCGAGGCCGACCGCCGGTTCTGGACCGCCGAGCTGATGCGCGGCTTCGGCCTGATCGGCGCCGGGGTGCTGCTCACCCTGCTCGGCTTCGCGCTCTGGTTCTCCGACCTGCGCCACGACATGCACGGCCTGCCCGGCGTCCTGGCCGGCGTCACCGCCGTCGTGCTCACCGCGCTCGCCGGGGTCCGCGCCCGGGTCTACCAGGACGCCCACGCGGCCGTCGCGCTCGGCCTCGGCGCGCTGCCGCACGCCATGATCGGCGGCAGCGGCGTGATCGCCGTCGCCCACCTCGGGGACGGCCCCGGCCGGCTCCAGTTCCTGGTCGGCTGCGTCGCGGCCCTGGTGGTCTCCGTACTGCTGGCCGGCCTGCTGCCGGAGAAGGACGCGGTGTTCGTCGCCGCCGCCCTGGTCTCCACCGCCGGCGCGCTCGCCACCTTCGCGGCCGTCCTGCTGCCGGAGACCCCGGCCGGGCACATCGCCGCCGTCACCGGCGTCGCCGCCGTCGCCGTGGTCGGCTTCCTGCCCAGCCTCTCCGCCCGGTTCGCCCGGCTGCCGGTCGGCTTCAGCGCCCCCGGCCAGACCCGCACCCGCAGCCGCGACTACGACGAGGAGGCCGAGCGCGCCGAGGCCGTCCAGTACGAGCGGATCGCGCACCAGGCCCGCCGCGGGCACGAGGTGCTGGTCGGCCTGGTCGGCGGCTGCGCCGCGGTCGTGGTCGGCGCCTGCGCCGTCCTCGGCTTCACCGACGAGACCTTCCCCGAGGTGCTCGCGCTCGCCCTGGGCCTGACCACCATGCTGCGCGCCCGGCTGTTCCGCTACACCGCGCAGGTGCTCAGCCTCACCGTGGCCGGCCTGCTCGGCCTGAGCCTGCTGATCGTCGGGCTCTCCCTGCACACCCCGCAGTTCTTCCTGCGGGCGGCCGGCTCCACCACCGAGCTCGACCTGCGCACGATCTGGCTGACCGCCTCGATCGCCTTCGGCGCCGCGCTGCTCACCGCGATCGCCCTGGTGGTGCCGCGGCTCGGGGTCTCCCCGTTCTGGGGGCGCATCCTGGACCTGGTGGACAGCCTCACCCTGATCTCGCTCGTCCCGCTGGCGCTCGCCGTCCTGGACGTCTACCGGCTGGTCCGCGGCGCCACCAGCTGACCGCCGGCCCCCGGAGCCGCCCCCGGAGGCCCCCGGAACCGTCCCCGGAGGCCCCCGGAACCGTCCCCGGAGCCGCCCGCCCGACCGCCGAACGGCCGGGTGGGCGGCACTGGTACGCTTGGCCTTCGAGCGCAGCCGTGTGTCCGCCCCCCGTGGGTCGCCGACCGCCGGCCGCACTCGCGACACCGAGTTCTCGATGAGTCCTGTGTTGTCGACCAGGACCGCTCGGTAGACCCTGAAGGAGTTGCAGTGGCTCTCGCCTCTGACGTCAAGAAGCAGATCTTCGCCGAGTTCGGCCAGAAGGAGGGCGACACCGGTTCCCCCGAGGTCCAGGTGGCCATGCTCTCCCGTCGCATCTCGGACCTGACCGAGCACCTCAAGACCCACAAGCACGACCACCACTCGCGTCGTGGCCTGCTGATCCTGGTCGGCCAGCGCCGCCGCCTGCTGCAGTACCTGGCCAAGAAGGACATCGAGCGCTTCCGTACGCTCGTCGACCGCCTGGGCATCCGCCGCGGTGCCGCCGGTGGCGCCCGCTAAGACCGCCGCTCGGGGGCGGCTCCCCACACCGGGGGGCCGCCCCTCGCGCGTATGCCGCGGCCGTTGAGCCGCGGCGCCCGCAGATAACAACTCGCGCGCACCTCCCCAGGTGGCCGAGGATTGCACCGTAGGGTTGTGGGCATGCCGGGTGATGGCGCACCAGCGCGCCACCCGGGCAGAAGGACCCAACCCCCCCGCGGGACGAAGGCTTCAAACGGAAGCCGCCCGCATCCGAGAGAGCGTCCAGACGCGGACCGCCCTTCCGGGCCCGGCAGCCGTGAGGCGCCGGTCCTCGGTAGTGGCCGTCGGAACCCCCGCAGACCGAGCGGGGCACTCCGGAGGCTTCGATCGAAGACCGGCCCGACTGCCGCCCTCCCCGAGGAGGGCCCGGGGCCCACCGCAGGCAGTACGCGGGGACGCTCTCCCGGAGACGTACGAAAGAGGAGATCTTCCAGGTGGAAGAGAACGTGTTCTACGCCGAGGCCGTGATCGACAACGGTTCCTTCGGCACCCGTACCATCCGCTTCGAGACCGGCCGTCTGGCCCGTCAGGCCGCCGGCTCCGCCGTGGCCTACCTGGACGACGACACCATGGTGCTGTCGGCCACCAGCGCGTCCAAGCAGCCGAAGGAGCACTTCGACTTCTTCCCGCTGACCGTGGACGTCGAGGAGCGGATGTACGCCGCGGGCCGCATCCCCGGCTCGTTCTTCCGTCGCGAGGGCCGGCCCTCCGAGGACGCGATCCTCACCTGCCGCCTGATCGACCGCCCGCTGCGCCCGTCCTTCGTCAAGGGCCTGCGCAACGAGGTCCAGGTCGTCGTCACCGTGATGGCGCTCAACCCCGACCACCTGTACGACGTGGTCGCGATCAACGCCGCCTCCGCCTCCACCCAGCTGGCGGGCCTGCCGTTCTCCGGCCCGATCGGCGGCGTGCGCGTCGCGCTGATCAACGGCCAGTGGGTCGCCTTCCCGACCCACAGCGAGCTGGAGTCGGCCGTCTTCGACATGGTCGTCGCCGGTCGCGTCCTGCCGGACGGCGACGTCGCGATCATGATGGTCGAGGCCGAGGCCACCGACAAGACCATCAAGCTGGTCGAGGGCGGCGCCGAGGCGCCGACCGAGGAGATCGTCGCCTCGGGCCTGGAGGCCGCGAAGCCGTTCATCAAGGTCCTGTGCGCCGCGCAGGCGCAGCTGGCCGCCCAGGCCGCCAAGCCGACCGGCGAGTTCCCGGTCTTCCTGGACTACCAGGACGACGTCCTCGCCGCGCTGTCCGCCGCCGTCAAGGACGAGCTCGCCCAGGCGCTGACCATCGCCGGCAAGCAGGAGCGCAACAACGAGCTGGACCGCGTCAAGGCGCTGGCCGCCGAGAAGCTGCTGCCCGAGTTCGAGGGCCGCGAGAAGGAGATCAGCGCCGCCTACAACGCGCTGACCAAGAAGGTCGTCCGCGAGCGCGTCATCAAGGACAAGGTCCGCATCGACGGCCGCGGCGTCACCGACATCCGCACCCTGGCCGCCGAGGTCGAGGCCATCCCGCGGGTGCACGGCTCGGCCCTGTTCGAGCGCGGCGAGACCCAGATCCTGGGCGTCACCACGCTGAACATGCTGCGCATGGAGCAGCAGCTGGACACGCTCTCCCCGGAGACGCGCCGCCGCTACATGCACAACTACAACTTCCCGCCGTACTCCGTCGGTGAGACCGGCCGCGTGGGCTCGCCCAAGCGCCGCGAGATCGGCCACGGCGCGCTGGCCGAGCGCGCCCTGCTGCCGGTGCTGCCGACCCGCGAGGAGTTCCCGTACGCCATCCGCCAGGTGTCCGAGGCGCTCAGCTCCAACGGCTCCACCTCGATGGGCTCGGTCTGCGCCTCGACCATGTCGCTGCTGAACGCCGGTGTGCCGCTGAAGGCCGCCGTCGCCGGTATCGCGATGGGCCTGATCTCCCAGGAGATCGACGGCGAGACCCACTACGTCACGCTGACCGACATCCTCGGCGCCGAGGACGCGTACGGCGACATGGACTTCAAGGTCGCCGGTACCCGCAACTTCATCACCGCCCTCCAGCTGGACACCAAGCTGAACGGCATCCCGGCGTCGGTGCTCGCCGCCGCGCTGAAGCAGGCCAAGGACGCCCGCCTGCACATCCTCGACGTGATGAACGAGGCCATCGACTCGCCCGACGAGATGTCCCCGAACGCGCCGCGCATCATCACCATCAAGATCCCGGTGGACAAGATCGGTGAGGTCATCGGCCCCAAGGGCAAGATGATCAACCAGATCCAGGAGGACACCGGCGCCGAGATCACGATCGAGGACGACGGCACCATCTACATCGGTGCCGCCGACGGCCCGGCCGCCGAGGCCGCCCGCACCACGATCAACCAGATCGCCAACCCGACCATGCCGGAGGTCGGCGAGCGCTACCTGGGCACCGTGGTCAAGACCACGACGTTCGGCGCGTTCGTGTCGCTGATGCCGGGCAAGGACGGCCTGCTGCACATCTCGCAGATCCGCAAGCTGGCCGGCGGCAAGCGCGTCGAGAACGTCGAGGACGTCCTCGGCGTCGGCGCCAAGGTCCAGGTCGAGATCGCCGAGATCGACCCGCGCGGCAAGCTCTCCCTGATCCCGGTCATCGAGGGCGAGGAGGGCGGCGAGGCCGCTTCCGAGTGAAGCGCCGCTAGCTGACCCCCGCGGCCCGTACGCCTCCCGGCGTGCGGGCCGCACCCCGTTGTCCACGCGTTCGTCCGTACGTGCCCATCCGCACGTGCGTTTCCTCTGGAGGTACCCCCCGTGGCGCAGGCCCCGGCGGTAACGCAGCGTCCCGGCACCACCCGGACCCTGCTCAAGGGCGTCGACGGCGCCGGCACGGTGCGCCGCACCGTGCTCCCCGGCGGCCTTCGGGTCGTCACCGAGACCCTGCCGACGGTGCGCTCCGCGACCTTCGGCATCTGGGTCGGCGTCGGTTCGCGGGACGAGACCCCGCAGCTCAACGGCGCCACCCACTACCTGGAGCACCTGCTCTTCAAGGGCACCGAGCGGCGCAGCGCGCTGGACATCTCGGCGGCCCTGGACGCGGTCGGCGGCGAGATGAACGCCTTCACCGCGAAGGAGAACACCTGCTACTACGCCCGGGTCCTGGACACCGACCTGCCGCTGGCCATCGACGTGGTCTGCGACATGCTCACCGGCTCGCTGATCCGCACCGAGGACGTGGAGGCCGAGCGCGGCGTCATCCTCGAGGAGATGGCGATGGCCGAGGACGACCCGGGCGACGTGGTGCACGACCTGTTCGCCAAGGTGATCTTCGGCAGCGGCCCGCTCGGCCGCCCGATCCTCGGCACCCAGGAGACCATCAGGACGCTCACCCGGGACCAGATCGCCGGCTTCTACCGCCGCCGCTACCGGCCTGAGCAGCTGGTCGTCGCCGCGGCCGGCAACCTCGACCACCGCAAGGTGGTCAAGCAGGTCGAGCAGGCCTTCGCGCCGCTGCTGGCGGCCTCCACCGCGGCGCCGGCCGAGGCCCGCCGCGGCGTCAAGGCGCTGCGCACGGCCGGCCGGGTCGAGGTGCTCAACCGCTCCACCGAGCAGGCCCACCTGGTGCTGGGCGTGCCCGGGGTGCCCCGGCACGACGAGCGCCGCTGGGCGATGGGCGTGCTCAACGCGGCCCTCGGCGGCGGGATGAGCTCCCGGCTGTTCCAGGAGGTCCGCGAGAAGCGGGGCCTGGCGTACTCGGTGTACTCGTACTCCTCGTCCTACGCGGACAGCGGCCTGTTCGGCATCTACGCCGGCTGCCAGCCCAAGCGGGTCGAGGAGGTGCTGCGGATCTGCCGCGCCGAGCTGGCCAAGGTGGTCGAGGAGGGCATCACCGAGGAGGAGCTGGGCCGGGCGATCGGCCAGATCTCCGGCTCCACCGTGCTCGGCATGGAGGACACCGGCTCGCTGATGAACCGGATCGGCAAGGCCGAGCTCAGCTACGGGCACCACCTGTCGGTGGACGAGATGCTGGAGCGGATCGCAGCGGTGACCCTGGAGGACGTCCACGCGGTGGCCCGTGATGTGCTGGGCGCGTACCGGCCGTCGCTCGCCCTGATCGGCCCGGTCAACGACAAGCGGGCCGCCAAGCTCGCCGATCTGCTGGTCTGATCCGCTTTTCCGGATCCGCTGAATCCCAGGTGAGAGGAGTTTTTGCCATGACGCTGCGTGTCGCCGTGATCGGCGCCAAGGGACGGATCGGCTCCGAGGCGGTCAAGGCCGTGGAGGCCGCCCCGGACCTGGAGCTGGTCGCCACCCTCGGCCGCGGGTCGAAGTCGGAGGAGCTGACCGAGGCCGGCGCCCAGGTGGTCGTCGAGCTGACCCACCCCGACTCGGTGATGGGCAACCTGGACTTCTGCCTGCACCACGGCATCCACGTGGTCACCGGCACCACCGGCTGGACGGACGAGCGGCTCGCCACCGTCCGCGGCTGGCTGGACGAGGCCCCGGAGCTCGGCCTGCTGATCGCGCCGAACTTCTCCATCGGCGCCATCCTCGGCATGAAGTTCTCCCAGATCGCCGCCCGGTACTTCGAGTCGGTCGAGGTGGTCGAGCTGCACCACGACCGCAAGGCCGACGCCCCCAGCGGCACCGCCACCCGCACCGCCCAGCTGATCGCCGCCGCCCGGGCCGAGGCCGGCCGGCCGCCGCAGCAGGACCCGACCACCCACAGCCTGCCCGGCGCGCGCGGCGCCGACGTGGACGGGGTGCCGGTGCACGCGGTGCGGCTGCGCGGCCTGCTCGCGCACCAGCAGGTGATGTTCGGCGACACCGGCGAGACGCTCACCATCCGGCACGACTCGCTGCACCACAGCAGCTTCATGCCGGGCATCCTGCTGGGCGTGCGCAAGGTCGTCGGGACGCCGGGGCTGACCTTCGGCCTCGAACACTTCCTGGACCTGTGACAGTGTCGAACCAGACCGTGCCGTACCTGACCACGCCGTGCCGGACCATGCCGAATCGGCCCGTGCCGAACCAGACCGTGCCGATTCCCGGAGGGGCCCGATGACCTCCCGCACCGGTTTCTTCGTCCTGTCCGGCGTGCTGCTGCTGGTCGCCCTGGTCTGCGTGGGCGAGGGCGTCCAGCTGATCGCCACCGGCAAGCCGCTCGGCATCGGCATCGGGGTCTGCGCCTTCGTGATCCCGGTGATCGGCGTCTGGTTCCTGCGCCAGACCGTCCGCTTCGGCCGGGACAGCGAGCGGCTGGCCCACGAGCTGGAGGCCGAGGGCGGCCTGCCGGTGGACGAGCTGAAGCGCAGCAAGGGCGGGCGGATCGACCGGGCCTCGGCCGACGCGGTGTTCGCCCGCCGCCAGGCCGAGGCACAGGACGCGCCGGGCGACTGGCGGGTCTGGTTCCGCCTCGCCGTGGCCTACGCCGACGCCGGCGACACCCCGCGCGCCCGCAAGACCATGCAGCACGCCATCAAGCTGCACAGCACCGAACCCGCAAGGAGTAACGCGTGAGCGACGAACCGACGGCCCCCAGCTTCCGCAGCGACGTGACGGTGGAGCTGGTCCGCAGCGCCGCCGCCGACTCGGACGTCATCTGGGCGGCCCGGGTCTCGACCGCGGGCGAGCAGTCCCTGGAGGCCCTCCAGCAGGACCCGGAGAAGTCCAAGGGCCTGATCAACTTCCTGATGCGCGACCGGCACGGCACGCCCTTCGAGCACAACTCGATGACCTTCTTCATCAGCGCGCCGATCTTCGTGTTCCGGGAGTTCCACCGGCACCGCAGCGGCTGGTCGTACAACGAGGAGTCCGGCCGCTACCGCGAGCTCCAGCCGGTCTTCTACGTCCCGGGCGAGGAGCGCAAGCTGGTCCAGGAGGGCCGCCCCGGCAAGTACGAGTTCCACGAGGGCACGCCGGAGCAGCACCGGACCACGACGGCGGCGATGGAGGCCGCGTACGTCGAGTCCTACGCCCGCTACCAGGAGATGCTGGCCGCCGGGGTGGCCCGCGAGGTGGCCCGCGCGGTGCTGCCGGTGGGCCTGTTCTCCTCGATGTACGCGACCTGCAACTCGCGTTCGCTGATGCACTTCCTGTCGCTGCGCACCCGGCGGGAGAACTCGGCGGTGCCGTCCTTCCCGCAGCGCGAGATCGAGATGGTCGCCGAGCAGATGGAGGAGCAGTGGGCCCGGCTCATGCCGCTCACCCATGCGGCCTTCGAGAAGCACGGTCGGGTCGCCCCCTGACCTGGGACGACAGGCATACGGGCAGAGTGCCTGGCATGTCTGGATTGCGGCTTTTCTAGCCGCTCCCTACATTCGTGAACACGGATTCCGGTGT